>JAJTDU010000082.1 GCA_021298725.1 Verrucomicrobiaceae bacterium
GTTCGGCCAAGAATCCAAGTCCACCCTCAATCAATCTACTCTGACTATGATCGCCAAGATGAAGTGCTCGAACTGTGGGGCAGAGATGTCGAACTTGAACATGTCATGGGGGAAGAAGCAGCTTTGGATCATCCTCCCGATCATGCTTCTTGGCTTCCTACCCATGGTTAAGCTCTTTTGGTTTAAGGGAGAAGCGACCAGAGACTTGGTCATTTCGGACGTTCAGAAGCGCACAGTCGGAGATACACTTGAGATTGTCGGTCTCGTTACGAACAAAGGAAAACACAAGTTCTCGAGCGTCACTATTGAGGTTGAGTTTTTCGACCCCGCTGGAGTATTCATTGACGAGCAGAACGAGTATATGCGTTCCCACATCGTGGGTGGAGCAAAGGAGCACTTCAAAATTTCAGTTAAGTCGCCCCCAGCACAGGTGAACTCTGCCGATTCGAAGATGGTCGTGAAGGTAGCCAGTGGTATGTCGATGCCCTTCTAAACCATGCACGAAAGGCCGAACAAAACGGATGCAGGCAACGGCTCGAATGGCATCTGTCATGTCATCGACGCCTCCCGCTCGCCGTCGCCTGATCCGAGACGTTAGGCCGCTCGACCACGCCATGAAGAAGCTACGAGTCATCTTGCTGATTGCCGGGTTGCTGCTTGGGGCGTTGTTCATCCTTCCGCTGCTGATTGGCGTTTGGCTGCCCGACGTTATCAGCGCGCCCGAGCATACACTCGCAGAGCAGCGGCTTGCCAGCGGGCATTCGTTCCGAGTCGTGCCAGCACTGAGACTCACAGGTTGGACGGCGACGACAGCAAGAGTTGGCGGTTGCCCCTCGTCGTTGATGAGCAGCGGCAAACAGCAACGGTTACGTTGGGCGGCGGTCGCGTCAGAAAGGTGGATTGGCGATGAGAGCGACGCGGCCTAACTATGCGCTGCAGCGAACGGCCTCCCCGCCGTGCGTTCGAGCGTCGCGGGAGTTCGTGAGCGCACCGTGCGCTCCACCCGCGCCGCCGAGGCCGTCGGCTGATACGAAGCGTTAGGGCAGATGCCTGGCAGATAGTGCACCAACATAGGAGTGTCTATCGACACCTATGGAAGCTCCAGTCCGCACTATTCGAACAAATCCGTGGATATAAATCTGCTGACAAAGCACACGTTCTGTGAATCATATTTGCACGGATCAACACGCCCACCATGATAACATCAGAACAGCAATCCATGACATTCCGCTGCCGACCTTCACTGAAGGTCATGCTCATTTGCGGCCTTTTTTTCGGTGCTTGTGCCGCCGTGATTGGCCAAAAGGCATCCACGAACACGAAGGGACTCATACTGAATGGGATCATCGAGTTTAGTCCCTCAGGTGCCTCGACCTTCTATTGGGTTCTTACAGCATTATCTATTCTCTTCGTCTTGGTTGCTGGGTGGATGATTGTCACCACATTGGTTCATGGAGTGCCGGACGTTGTCTTGACCAACGAGGCCATTTCATTTCCGGTCGGATTCCCAATCAAGCGACCATTTAGATTGCCCTACGCTGAGATCACCGGCTTGAGCCAGAGCGAGGTGAGCGGACAGCGAATCCTCACGCTTCACACAATCGCTAAGAAGCATCACATAGCACTAAACTGGCTTGGATCGAAGGACGCAGAGGTTGCTTTAACTCGTGAGTTGGCTCAGCAACTTTCCAGAGATAGCGCGGGTTCAGAGGCATGACTTCGCCGACTTCAGGATAACCAAGGAATACTTTTAACCGTTAGCCCACCAACGGGACTACACACCATGCAAGCCAACACCATTCGTATCGTCGTCTTTTTGCTGCTGAGTTCCTTTGCCTCATCGAAGGACGTTACCATCGACGGCGGCTCAGTCGTTTTTAGCATTCCAGGAGAGTTCTCCGAACTCTCGCAAGAAGAAATCAACGTGAAGTATCCCTCAGTTAACGCACCCAAGCAGGTAGTTGGCACAGAAGACAGATCGACAACTATCGCCTATCAACTCCAAGAGCAATCTGTCAAACTATCCGACCTGCCGGATGTACAGGAGGCGTTCACGAAGGTATTCGACCGCATAATTCCAGGGATCGAATGGAAACAGAATGCTCTCGTAGATTTGGCTGGCCAGAAGTGGCTTCTGATGGAGATGACCTCACGAGCGATAGACCAAGATATTCACAACATTGTTCTGATTACTTCGCACAAGGGCAAGATGCTCATGTTCAATTTTAACTCCACGAAGAATGAATTTCCAAAGATGGAGTCTATTCTCCGAGACGGCATCAACACAATCACGCTGAAACCATGAAAGCGCTTAAACTCCAAGGGCGAACAATGGCGCTGCTGGACAACGGGAGGGCGCGTGTTGTCATATCAAAGTCCATCGCAGTTTGAATATCACCCACTCCGTTCATGCTCTGCGCCACCCCTCCCGTGTCAGAGCTTAACCGTTCGGTAGCAAAATGAAATTCCACTTGCTCATAACGGCTCTGTTTTCCGTGTCATTGGCTTGGGCGGAGCCTCAGATGGAGATGCACAGAGTGCAGGCGACCACGAGAGATCCGTCGGGATGGTATCTCGCCGCATCGACACATGGATCGTTCTCAGTCCTAATTCCGATTCCGTTCAATGATTTTACGGTCACTGACGACGACCCGACAGCTGGGAGAATCAAGACACACACCGTGGGTGCGAAGAGCGCTGAGGGTATCAAGTTCTCTGCTACAGAAGCACCGATCTTTGTGGGAAAGTCTCCTGGCGACCTAGCCGCTTTACCTCAACAACTCAAGAAGTCCGGTCAGACGGTTTCAGAGATCGATACGTCGTCTTTTGCCGGATACCCCTCTGTGTCCTTCGCACAGCTGGGCGCGACATCGGGTGTATACACGCGTTACGTTAAGACGCCCAAGAGTCTTATCGTCGTCATTCTAGAGTATCCGCTTGATCAGGCAAAAGTCGCAGACGAACTCAAGTCCACTTTTCTGACCTCACTAAACATTACCAACACCGAACAAGGTCGTGGAGCCAACGCGCTACCGCGCGCGGCTCACGACTGACGTTAGCCCAAGAATTTATGTTCAAGCGCCTCCTCACCATCTTCTCAACGACTGCGGCTGCTGCGGCGCCCCTAGTCGCACCTGCGCCGAAGGTGACTCCTCATGCTGAGTTGATCTACCCGTATGTTGTACCGAAAGAGTATCTTCAGCACGGCCCGACACAGCCGGACGGAATCACCAGAACACTCGGGCATGATCTCTTCATCGTGTTAGTTCATGATCTTGATGGCTTAGTTCAGAATGTTCTGCCAGACGATCTGAAGAAACTCGGGCTGACGCCCGAGCAAGCCCAGAAGCAGGCAGACTCCAATCTGGCTGCACTGATCAAAGAACACAAGGTGCATAGCAGCGTGTTCGCCAGCGGCCCGCAAGGAAAACCCTTTGCGCTGTTTGGAGGTCACTGGGCGGCAGCCGCGAGTTCCACTTGGACCGGCCTTTACGCAGCACTCTCAAAGGCGCTTGGGTCTGGGCAGCTCATCGTTTCGATTCCGCATCGTGAGGCCATGCTTGTTTTTCCTGACGGTGGCCCTGCTTACCTCGAAGCGATGAAAGCCATAATACGGGAGAAGGAAGCAGATGGTGCCAAGCTGCTCACCTGGAATTTGTTTGATCTAACCAAAGACGGCCTTAAACCTCGCAAAAATGATAGTTAACAAAACGGATGCAGGCAACGGCTCGTATGGCATCTATCGTATCATCGAAGCCTCCCGCTCGCAGTCGCCTGGTCCGGGACGTTGGGCCGCGTGAGCGTATGTCCGCCTTGAAGATCTTATTCATCTCAGCTTGCTGCCTGCTGGCTGGAGCAGCGTGCTTATTTGCATTCGTGGCTGGCCCGCTTCCAATCGAGAACCCCATTTTTTATGCTGTGCTGGCACCTGTAGTGGTGGCTCTACTTGGCTGGTTCTACCTTATTCCCATATTCGTATTCGTGGGGATTGTCTGGAAGTTGTATGGGAGTCACTGGGCATCATGGCGCCAGCGAGTGGTTTTGATGATCTGCTGCGCGATTCTGGGCAGTGCGTTCATGTTGATCTTCGGTTTTAAAGGCCCGGTGTTCACCGACGGTGCGGGAGGCACGGAGCCCGGCTTTGTCTGGGGCTACGGTGTCGGCGGATTCATAGGGGGAGCACTCGGAGCCTATTTGGTTACTATTCTGAAGCGGGAAATGGCCCAACCAGGCGTTGCACCGAATGGCGGCCCGGCGACCCCGGTTGGCAATTCGGAAGTCACCGAGGGGCCGCCATCAGTGAGCTGAAACGTTAGGAGACTTTCAAGCGTATGCCGACCATCACGAGCCATAGCTTTGTCATCGCAGTCCCAAATCTGCAGAGGGTAGCGGCATTCTACCGGGACGTTCTCGGATTCCGCATTGACGCCATTCATGATCCCGGTTGGCTATTCTACCGCTCTGGTGACTGCACGATCATGGCAGGCGAGTGTCCCGACGCCATTCCTCCTTCTCAGCTCGGAGACCATTCTTACTTTGCCTATCTGCGGGTCGAGGATGTTGAATCGCTCCACGAGTCGGTTCGCGCGGCGGGCGCCCAGCTTTGCAAGGCCATTCGCGACGAACCTTGGCAGATACGGGAGTTTGGTGTCGTCACAGCCGATGGTCATAGGATTATGTTTGGCACGCCGATTACCAATGCAGCCAACGTCGCCTAACCAGGATCTACAGAGAACAGCTCCGGTCTGTCTCTGAGCTTGTGGTCGTTAGACGATGCCACCACTGGGTGAATGGTGTAACTCTGCCAATCAACGGCTCAATCTTGCCCTTGGACGACCTCTTTTGCCTCTGAACCGCCTGTCGGCGCAGCTTTTTTAGATGCTCAGACAGGTCGGCCCGTGAGGTCGAAGCCTTGGCTCGATCACTTGTTCAAGACCAGCTTCAAAGCACCGTCGCGAACTTCCAAGGATTGGATACCCGCGAGGAATTTTTGCAGCGCGGGGTCGGTTTCGACGTTTTCGGCCACGAGATCGACGCCCTTGATGTCACCGATCCAACTGTTTGGCAGCGAGATGCCGCCGAGGCTGAGGTCATCGAGTTTCAGCGAGAGTTTGTGCTCCGGCGTGAGGCTGGTGCCGAAGGTGAAGCGCAAGCGGATTTTTTGATTCGGAAAGACTGGGAAATCTTCTGGGGCGGTGAAGATCAAGGCGGCAGACACGTAGCCGTCGCCGAACTTCACCTGGACGGACTCGCCGAGCTGCTGCTGAGCGAGGTAGGCGTTCACTTCACGCTCGGAAATGAGTAGGGTACGGTTGGCTTCGTCGGCAGGAATGGCGGCCGGATTGCCGAGGACTTGCAGTTTGTTGTCAAACTCCGCTTTTTCAGTCGCCGTGAGGCTCACGGGCTGGATGGGCGAGGGATAGAACGTGTGCTTGACCCAAAGCGCCCCGGTGGCGGCGGCGATGCCCGCGCAGCCGAGAATGACGGCAAGGGTGATGAAGACGACTTTTTTGGTGGAGCGAGCGCGTGGAGCGGCAGGAGCGGCGGTGTCAGTGATGGTTTGCATGGCAGTGGAGTCGGATGAGTTCGCGGCGATTGTATTCATCCTGCCGTTCCTTCGCCATCTACAGGTTGCTTGGCAGATTGTAAGGCACTGCGAAGGTGTGATCCCAGAGGAGGCATGGAGTGCCAGACCGCCGCAGGACCAGCCAGCGCCTGCGCCAGAGGCTCGTCATGATGAGATGGAGACTTTTCATGCTGAAGATCCTGCGCCGTGCGCTGGACAACGAATTCTCAAGGAGCCGGATCTGCTGCGCTAAGCTCCCGCAACGCCGCTGCCACCTCGTCCACTGGTAGGCCGACGACGTTGGTAAAGGAGCCCTCCATCCGCTCCAGCAGCATCTCGGTGTGCTCCTGAATGCCGTAGGCGCCTGCTTTGTCCAGCGGGTTGAGTTTGGAGTGATAGTCCAGAATCAAAGCGTCACTGAGCGTCTTGAACATGACATGCGTGATGACGTGCAGCTCGCGCTCGATCCTGCCATCTCGGGCGAAAGCCACCCCGGTGCAGACCTCGTGAGCGCGACCAGATAGCCGCCGCACCATCGTCAGAGCCTCCTGCAGGTCCGCCGGCTTGCCGAGCGGCTCCCCATCGACGTAAACCAGCGTGTCCGCGCCAATCACCAGCGCACCGGGCTTCAACAGGCTGACCACGAGCGCCTTCTTGCGGGCATTTTCCACGGTGAGCTGCTCAGGAGTCAGCGTGGCATCGTGCGCCTCCTCGACCTGTGGCACGATGATCTCAAAATCAAAACCTGCCTCACGCAGCAGGTCCACCCGGCGTGGAGAAGCGGAGGCAAGAACCAGCGGACTCGAACTCACGCGTCTTTCCCCAGGATTCCCGCCACTTCGTCCGCGCGAATGACCGCGTCGCGGTGGTCCGTCGTGCGATAGCGATAATAGCCGGTTTTCTCCTGATACTGCGGCTGACCGGAGCACAGCACCTCGCGCCCGTTCTTCAGCTTGATTTTGTGCGGCGCGGTGGAGGCTAGCAGCCCGGGCATCGAGCAAGAGGCCAGCGTCAGAACGGGCAGGATCAGCAGAGGTAAAAGCAGGGCTCTCATAGCAGCGGGCGTGGTGTAAACGGCACTCTTCAGACAGGACTTTCGCGGTTTATGTTCATCCTGCATGAACGTGACATTTTCAAGCAACGGAATGATGCAGGTTGAAGCAGCTCTCGTGCCTTCTAACCTGCCGGGATGAGCGACACTCTTCCCCCAGCCATTGGTATCATCGGCGGCTCCGGCCTGTACGACCTCGAAGGCTTCGAAAATCGCGAGGAAATCACCCTCCAGACGCCTTTCGGCCCACCTTCGGACGCCTTGGTCACGGGCACGTTATGCGGTCGTCGAGTCTATTTCCTGCCCCGGCATGGCAAAGGGCACCGCATCCTGCCAACCGAGCTGAACCACCGCGCCAATCTGTGGGCGCTGCGCAGCCTGAACGTCCGCTGGATCATCGCCGTCACCGCCGTGGGCAGCCTGCAGGAGCACTATCATCCACGGGACATCGTGCTGCCAGACCAGTTCTTCGACCGCACCAGCCGCCGCGACCAGCACACCTTCTTCGGGCGCGGCATCGTCGCCCATGTGGCCTTTGGCGACCCGCTCTCAGACCAGCTCCGCGGCCTGCTGCATGACGCCATCATTTCCCAGGGCCGTCGCGTTCACAACGGTGGCACCTACGTCTGCATGGACGGCCCCGCCTTCTCCACCCGGGCGGAATCCAATGCGCACCGCCAGCTCGGCTTCGATATCATCGGCATGACCAACCTGCCCGAGGCCAAGCTCGCCCGCGAGGCCGAGATCGCGCTCGCCACGCTGGCCTTGGTCACTGACTACGACTGCTGGAAGATCGAGGAAGAAGCCGTCACGGCCGAATCCGTCGTCGGTCACCTGCATGCCAACGTCGCCGCCGCCAAGGCCATCCTCGCCCAGGTCATCCCGCAGATTCCGACCGAGCCCAGCTGGCCGGAGCATCGCTCCCTCGACACCGCCCTGATGACCGACCGCAAACTGTGGCCGGAGCAGACGGTCGAAGATCTGCTGCCGCTGTTGCAGCGGTTTGTATGAGGCCCATCAATCTTCCATCAGCTTCACCGCCAGGCGCCGCATGAACTGGCGGTCATGCAGGTGTCCAAGACGTTCGTGCGCCTCGTCCAGATTGCGCAAGATTCGCAGCAGCGTGGCCTCGGTCGTGGCGGGTTCGCGGATGAGATCTTCCATCCCCGGATTCGCGGCGGGGTGATGCTTCGCCACATCGGCTGCCAGCATGAAGCGGCCGCGGTTGAAGCAATCGACCAGCCACGTCTGTTCGCGCTGTGTCACACGGGAGAGGAAGTGGCCGGGGAAATTGCAGCCCTCGATTTCGATGCCAAAACGATGTCCCAGCAGCCGATAGAGACAGCACAGGCTGATGGGATTGCCCACGCCGGTATCCAACACCCAGAACAGGTTGCTGTTCGAGGGCGAGTAATAATCCTTGCTGTTGCCTTTGAAGCGCGTGTTGCCGCCCTGCGGCGCGAACAGCCACTGCGCCAGCTCATGCGCGTCCATGCGGCCATTTTCGGCGAACGCCTCCTCAGCCAGCGCGTCGAGGCGTTTCGTGAGATCGACGGACTGGGTCTTCCAGCCATTTAGAAAGGCCGAAAGCTGGCTCAGGCCCTCCTCAAGCTGCGCGTCTGGTCCTTCCAGCCAGCGCCAGCGCATCCAGGTCTCTTCCAACTCGGCGCGGCGCGCCGGTTCCAGCAGTTGGGCCACGAGCCGTTCCTCATCGGCAGACAGGGGCGTCTCCAGCGCCTCGATATGCTGTGGCAGTTCCCTGCGCATCACCGTTAGCTCCTGCCGCACCGCCTGACGAACGACTTCCGATTCGTCGTCCAGCAGCTTGATGAGATGATTTAGGTGCGGCAGCGCAGACATGTCATGGTGTTAGCACGTCCGCGCCATCAGATGCAATGCCGAAATGTCATTGGGACATTTCTGCCTTTGCGTCAAAGGACCTCAAACTTCCCGGAGAGCCTGCAAGTGCCAATGCACCAGCCTTCCAAGCTGGCTTCAAATTGATGTAAAAGAGGTTGAGGGCGGGTTTCATCCTTCAGCGAATCCAGATGCCTTTCCCCGTTCCACCTTTTGGCGTTGTCTTGGGGTATTCGGGGTTGAGTTTGAGTTCGATGACCTTCACGACTCGCTCGATGGCTAAGTCGGTCTGCGAATCGCGGGTGCGGACACCGGTGATGCTGACATTGCGCACGATGCAATCGAGGTCGGGGGAGAAGATTTCGGTCCAACGGGCGGGATCGGTGCCGTGCGCGCCTGTGTAGGTCATCGACTTCGGACCGAGTTCGATGAGGTGATAACTGGCGGGTGGCGGGAAAAGTAGCTTCACATCGCGGATGGTGAGTCCGTCGGTGTTGGCGTGGACTTGGATACTGCCGGGTCGATTGAAGGTGAGGTTTTCAAAGACGATGTTCTTCAGCGTGCCGATGCCGAGGCTGAAGTCGTTGTCGCGACCGACTTCGAGATTGGGCTGGTCGTAGAGCTTGAAGTCGCGGATGTCGGTGATGTCTCCCAGCGTGATGTCGTGGATGGGGCAGTCGAGCGTGGTGCCGTCGTTGAAGCGTTTCACGCCGGGGAGCAGGCGGATGGCATCGGTGCTGCGTTTGCCTTCAGGAGCACCGGTAATGTGCTCGATGATGAGATGATGGATGGGGCCAAAGCTCGCACTGTATTGCCTCCAATCCCAGGCGGTGAGTGACACGGGATCGTCGTGGGAATCGCCGCTGACATTGCGGATGATGCCATCGCTCGCGGGGCCATCGACATGCACGCCATCGCGTCCGTGACGGTCGAGCTTGAGGCCATCGATGGTGAAATCACGAATGTTGCCGAGGTGAATGGCGAAGGGCTTGCTCTGGCGCACGGTGACATTGCGCACGCTCACCTTGCGGACGTTGTGGAGGAGGATGACGCCGTGGGTACCGGGCACGGGCTTGAGCTTCGAGGAATAACCGCGTTGGTTGCCGTGGTTGTCTTTGGCACCGTTCGCCAGGGTGGTCCAGATGCCGCCTTCGATGCTGATGTCGGAGTCCGGCTGCGTGTCTTCGGGCACGGGTTTGTCCGCAAAGCCGACGATGTTTTCGTTGCGCACCATGCAGGTGTTCGTGCCCGGTTTGAGGCGAATCTCGGCCTTCGCATCCGCCGTGAGTTTCTGGCCGGATTTCATCACCAACGGAGCATCGAGGTAGTAGGGCTGCTCACGGGCCGGAATGTGCAACTGACCATCCGCATCGAGATCGGCTTGGAAAGCCGCCGTCCATACCTCGGCGGTGACTTCGATGGTTTGAAGCTGTCCGTCCTGGTCGGGACCTTTTTCGGTCCACGTTCCGGTGCCGACTTGCTCGGCTTGCAGGGCTGTCAGCGGCGTGAGCAGCCAAAGGGTCAAGAACGCGAGGATGAGTTTCATGGGGTGGTCTTTCCGTAGGTTTTTACTTCCTGATGCCGTCGGAAGGCAAGCCTCCCATCTTCTCATCACGCCAGCACATGTTTCACCACATGCCCGTGCACATCGGTCAGGCGACGATCGACGCCGTTGGTGCGGACAGTGAGCTTTTCATGGTCGATGCCGAGGAGGTGCAGGATGGTGGCGTGCATGTCGTAGCCGGTGGTGAGGTCTTGCGCGGCCTGGTAGCCGATGTCGTCGCTGATGCCATGCGTGATGCCAGGCTTGACGCCTGCACCCCAGAGCCAACTCACGAAGCTGCCGCAGTTGTGATCGCGACCGAGTGAACCCTGCGAGAACGGCGTGCGGCCAAACTCGGTGGTCCACACGACGAGGGTGTCTTCGGCGAGGCCGCGTTGACGAAGGTCGCGCAGCAGGGCGGCGATGGGCTGGTCGATGCTGCGGGCCATGGGTGGAAGTTGCTTGGGGATGTCGCCATGGTTGTCCCAGTTGTTCACCGCGCCCTCAGGACCGCTCCACACCTGCACGAAGCGCACGCCGCGCTCGATGAGGCGCGTA
>JAJTDU010000277.1 GCA_021298725.1 Verrucomicrobiaceae bacterium
CTCCGCTCATTACCAACTCTGCAGCCGCCCCGTCAACACCGACGCCCACATGAGCAACCTCCTCCTCCTCATGGCCCAACGCATGGGCGTGGAAACCGATCAGTTCGGCGATAGCAACAAAGTAATCACTCTGTGATGTTCTTGGTTCCTCGTTCTTGGTTCTTGGTTTTGGTCGGCTCACTCGTCGTCACCGCTCACGCTGCCAACGAAGCACCAGGAACAAAGAACCAAGAACCAGGCACATTTAGGCCCGAAGCCGGCAAGTTCCCGCCTTTGGAAAAAGCGCACTCGTATCGCGGCGAACTCGTCTTCGTGGATCACGCGAATCGGCGCGGCAGCCTTCGCGTGACATCCCCGGGCATCTTCCGTTTCACTGCGCCGCATCCATTTGCCCTGCTGCCGTATGCCCTCGTGCGTTATCACGGCGCACCGGCCGAACTGCGCGACATTCCACTGGGAACGATGCTGCATGTTCGTGCGTTTCTCCCGCCGGACCCGAAAACGTCCGCCGTGCCCGTCTTGCCCGTGAACAACCGAGAGAAGACGAAAGCAGGTGCGCTTGGCGTCGCACCCGCTGAGAACCACGTTCTGCTGCTCGAAGACGAGCCCAGCCACTGCCAGCGCGAAGGATTCGTCTGGAAGCTCAAGGAAGTGGACATCAAAGATCGCGCAGGAACGATCCTCGCAAGTCGCAAAGGCAAAACAGACGCCAAAACGAAGCCCGTCGTCGAAACCCTGACCTTTGATGCCACCACGCGTGTCTGGCGTGGTCGCGAAAGTCTCCGCATCGAGCACCTCATCGCCGAGGGCATCTGGCCCGCTGAAGGAAAAAAGGCTCTCGGCGGCCAGTCGGTGCAGATTGGCATCACCTGGAGGCCCACGCCCGGCGGTGTGTTCGCTCGCTTTCACCTCTCTGACATTTGGTTCGACAACGAAGCGATGCAAAACGCCACGCAGCATCAGACCGAGCTGCACAAAGCCTTCATCCGCAGCCGCTGGATTCCCGCGTGGGTCGATGCGGTCGAGTATGGCAAGTTCGGCCGCGCCACTGTGACGGCGACCTTGTTTGGCGGCATGGACCCCACGCTCTACGCTGATTTCAAAGCGGGCATCCCTGCGTTGATGAACGGCGCCGAGAACACCTTGAAGCACACCGAAGGCGGCACCGCTGGTCCCACGCAAATGGCCGCATGCGGCAAACTCCTCGATGTCACGCAAGCACCCGGCAAAGCCCCGCTCGGCAGCAGCGGCATCCAGATCCGCTTTGAAACCGATCTCATCACCGAAGGCATGCGCCCCACGCGCATCGTCAAAATCCGCCCCGCAAGTTGGCCAGACGTCCACCTGCCACGCGAGGAATACATCGGCCAAGGCAGCATCGACGAACGCTTCCCAACTCCCGCCATTTTTCCGACCTACTGATTGTCTTATGAAACCGTTCCTTGTTCTTCGTTCCTTGTTCTTCGTTCCTAAAACCTTGGCCCTTGCGTGCTCATTCATCGTCCTGGCAAACGCCACGAGCGCAGAACCAAGCGCCAAGAACAAAGAACTAGAAACCGGCGCAGCCGAACCCTTCCGCCCTGAAGCCGGAAAGTTCCCGCCTCTTGAAAAAGCCCTCTCATATCGCGGCGAACTCATCTTCGTGGATCATGCGAACCGCCGCGGCAGCATTCGCCTGCAGGGATCGGGCATGTTCTTCCGCAATGACCCGCACCCATTCGCCATGCTGCCTTATGGTATCGTGCGTTATCACGGCGCACCGGCCGATCTGCGGGACATCCCGCTTGGCACCGTAATGCACGTGCGCGCCTTTCTCCCGCCCGACCCGAAAACCTCGGCTGTGCCTGTCTTGCCGGTCGATAGCGGAAAAAAAGACGCCAATCATAATCGCGGTGCAGGCATCTTCCCCGCCGAGAATCATGTGCTTCTCCTCGAAGACGAAGCCAGCCACTGCCAGCGCGAAGGATTCGTCTGGAAGCTCAAGGAAGTGGAGATCAAAAGCAACGCAGGCATGATCATCGCCACCCTTGAGCCAAAGAAAGGCGGCGACGCCAAAGCCACCGAAGAAAAACTGACCTTCGATGCCGCCACTCGCATCTGGCGTGGCCGTGAAAGCCTCAGCATTGAGGAACTCATCGCCGAAGGCACCTGGCCCGCCGATGGCAAAAAATCCCTCGGCAACCAACCTGTCCAACTCGGCATCACTTGGAAGCCCACCCCCGATGGCGTCTTCACCCGCTTTCACCTCTCCGACATCTGGCTCGACGACGCCGCGATGCAACGCGCCGCCAAGAACCAAACCGAAACGCACAAAGCCTTCATCCGCAGCCGCTGGATGGCCGCCTGGATCGACAATGTCGAGTATGGCAAGTTCGGCCGCGCCACCATTACCGCCACGCTCTTCGGCGGCATGGACCCATCTCTCTACGCCGACTTCGCCAAAGGCGCTGCCGCCCTGATGAACTCGGTCGCCAACACCCTCAAGCACACCCACGGAGCCTACGGCCCCGCCCACATGGCCTCCAAAGGCCCCATCCTCGACGTCATCAAGTTGTCCGGTGAAGCCCCGCTCGGCAGCAGCGGCATCCAGATCAAGTTCGAGACCGACCTCATCATCGAAGGCATCCGCCCCACTCGCATCGTCCGCGTCCGCCCCGCGAGCTGGCCCCAAGCCCAGGTCCCCCGCGAAGAATACCTCAACGACAGCCTCGAAGAGCGCTTCCCGAGCCCCGCCATCTTCCCGAAATACTGATGGCTGCGCGTTCTTGGTTCTTTGTGGGCCCACGAGACTCTGCAACTAGGAACGAAGAACATGAAACTAGTCTGTTCGATCTCATCGTGCCGCCGCGTGATGGCGACCGCTTTCAGCACGCGGAGTTCTCCTGCTGGATCGCGGATGCGTCGAAGCCGTTGAAGGCCGTCATCATTCATCAGCACGGTTGCACCAATGCTTCACCGGACAAGCATCCGCCGATCACGGGTGACTGGCACTGGCGGGCGCTGGCGCGGAAGCACGATGCCGCGCTCCTGGTGCCGATGTATCACGTCGCGAAGAACTGCGATGAGTGGAACGACCCCGACAGCGGTTCTGAACGCGCTTTGTTCACCGCACTGGAAGATTTCGCGCAGCGCTCGCAGCGGCCTGAGCTTAAAGACGCGCCGTGGGTGCTGTGGGGCCACTCCGGCGGCTCCAGTTGGTCCGCGCAAATGATCACGCGGCATCCAAAGCGCGTGCTCTCTGCCTCATTTCGCGGGGGATGCCACAAGCAGTTCGGCGTGCCTGAGTTTCGCGCGAAGTTCGGCATCATCGCCCGCGATCTGCCGCTGCTGTTTGTGTGGGGGAAACGCGAGTCCGTGCCCACCTCCAGCCATTTCGTCTCGTGGGAGCCGATGAACACGATGTATCGCGAATTGCGTGCGCAAGGCGGCAAAGTCTGCCGCGTCATCGATCCACGCTCCGAGCATGGCTGTGACGATTCGCGGCTGATGAGCATCAACTTCTTCGATGCCGTGCTGTCAGGCCAAGCCAGCGGCATGCCTACCACCGATGTTTCCACGCCCTGGCAGCCGAACGACACCTTTGCCGCGCTGTGGCGTGAGTTTTCAGAGCGTGGAGCGCTGAAGCCCAAATCTCCGCCGCTCTACGCCCCATCGCTTAGCGCCAAACACGAGGCGAAGGGCGTTCTTCTCGAATGGCGCATCGTTCCCAACCTGGATGGCGGCCTGCGAGCCATCCGCCTGCATCGCGATGGCAAGTTGTGGAAGGAGATTGGCATCAATGAAGACGCCTTCCTCGCCACCGGCCGCGATTCCACCCCCGAGGCGCTGCGTGCGCACAGCTTCGTGGATGAATCCAAAGACTCACACAGCTACACCCTGACCTTCCTCGACATCGGCGGCAACGAATCGGCTCCCAGCGAGTCCGTGCGCGTGCCGTAGCTTCGATCGGTAATCGGTGCGCTAAATGCTCGGAAGTCGAGGCCGTGTTTTTACTGCCTCTGGAGAGGCTTCATTCAGCCTTTGCAGATGAAGTAGAGTCGTCTGCCATCCGTCATTCGCCAAGCTTCTGTCGTCACTGCGGAGCGTCCTGTGCAAACGTGCAGGACAAGCCATCGTTCAGCCGGCTATCTACTGGAGTTCATCACACAGCGCGAGCGCCTTCAGGGCCTGGCACGTCGCGATGTAGGTGATGTAGTGGTAGTTTCCGCGATAGAGCGAATGCATCCACCAGCGTCCGCTCACGCGCTGCTCCTTTTTCAGCCAGGCAATGCCACGCTGGATTCGCTCATCCTTCACCGGCACGTTGTTTTGCCGCATCAGCACGATGGCGATGGCGGTCATGTAGGCATCGCTTTCCGGCCTCGCGGCGTCGGGTAGGGTGGTGATGAGCTTGGAGACTGCGTCGCTGACTTCGAAGTGCCAGTCGTTCAGCGCAGAGAAGTCCCGCGTGCTCCAGCCACCGTCGGCGTGTTGTTTTGATGACAAAAGGGCCAACGCTGACTCACGTTCTGAAGCTGGAACGAGATCCGGAAGGTAAGCGGCCAATTGGAGCCGCAGAACGCGGTCGAAGTCGTTTTTGAGCCCGGGCTGTTTCAGCCACGCTTTGAGCTTGCCGACCTTGGCGATGAGTTTTTCGTCCTTGAGGCCTGAAATCCAGCCCGGAGCTGCCGTGATGGCGCGGGCGGCTTGCAGTGAAAGCTCGAAGTCGGTCGTGATGTGCGGGATCTCCACCTCGCCATGGCTCACGAAGGCTCCGCTGGCAGACTGGCGCTCAAACATGTCCCGCAGCGACTTTTCTGTGGGCTCCGAAGTTTGGCGTGTGACGTGCTTGTCCCACTCCGCGAGGCCCAAGGAGCGCCACACGCTGGTGAAAGCGGCGGGATAGTGCTTGTGGCCGCTTTTGGTTGCCGTCTCGTTCACCTGTTTGATCTCCTTCGGAACGAACTCGATGAAGTCGGCCACGATCTCCTCATTTGCTTTGCCGAGCAGCGTGATCAGAGCCGGCCGCTCCGTGAGATAGGGGCCGGTGGTGTGGCA
>JAJTDU010000083.1 GCA_021298725.1 Verrucomicrobiaceae bacterium
ACCTTGATGAGATCAGCCACCGCCTCATCACCCAGGGGCCGCAGACGCTCAGCGCGCAAGAATTGAAGGCGCTCATGCATGACACGGACACCGTTACCAACCTGCATTACCGCCTGTGGAGCGCCGCCGACCACGAACTGGCGGCTTTCTGGTCCGTCGCCATCCGCCAGCACAATCTCGCCTCCACCAGCCCCTTTGCCCACACACTGGCCAAGCAGGAGCAGGAGTCAGGAGATTGAATGATGACACGCACGCACGCGTTCCTTGCCTCATCATGACCCGCCGCAATCTTCTGACCTCAGCCTCCGCCCTGGCCGCCATGCCACTGCCTGCGGCGATGCAAGGGAAGCGGATGGGCATCGTGATCCACTCCTACTGGAAGCGCTGGGAGGGGCAATACTCCAGCCTCAAGAACCCGCCCTTCATGCACGCGCTGGATGTGCTGGATCATGTGCGCGGACTCGGCGTGGGGGCTTTGCAGACCATGGTCGGCGGCTGGACAGCAGGCTTTGCGGGCCAAGTGCGTGACACGCGCGAGTCCTATGGCTTGAAGCTCGAAGGCAGCATCACACTGCCGAAGAATGAGAATGACGTCTCCCGCTTTGAAAACGAGCTACGCCTCGGCAAAGAGGCCGGGGCCACGATCTACCGCAGCGCGACGGGTGGGAGGCGCTACGAGCTGTTTTCCAGCCTGGAGGAGTTCAAGCACTTCAAAGACAGCGCGATCAAGTCCATGCAACTCGCCGAACCCGTCGCAAAACGGCTACGCGTGAAGATTGGCATCGAAAATCACAAAGATTTTCATGCCGCCGAGCTGGCGGAGGTGCTCGGGCGCCTCAGCAGTCCCCACATCGGTGCGTGTGTCGATACCGGCAACAGCATCGCGCTACTCGAAGATCCGATGCAGGTCGTCGAAACCCTCGCACCCTTCGCCGTGACCACCCACATCAAGGACATGGCCGTGCAGGAGATGCCGCAGGGCTTCCTGCTCTCCGAAGTGCCGCTGGGAGAGGGCATTCTCGATCTGCCGCGCATGCTCGCGCATTTTGAAAAATACAATCCGCAGCTGGATTACCACCTGGAGATGATCACGCGTGACCCGCTGGACATTCCCTGCCTCAAACCCGGCTACTGGGCCACTTTCCCGGACAAACCCGGCACCGAGCTCGTCCGCACGCTCAATCTCGTGCGCGAGCGCCAAGCGGCGAAGCTGCCCAAGGTCGCGGGCCTCAGCACCGAGGCGGCGCTGGAGTTTGAGGAGGAAAACATCGTGAAATGCCTGCGTTTTGCCGGTGAGAGGCTCGGCTTTGACCAGCCAGCCGTAATCAAGCCCGGCGGCAAAGATGAAAAGTGAGCGGAGGTTGAGGATTCCCGCGCCGCATCCATGATGCAAGGCCCGTGCCCGAAGAAGAACCCATCGCCACACACACACCGATTCACGACGCCAAGCTGGCGTTGCAGAAGTATTTCGGCTTCCGCGAGTTTCTCGACGGGCAGGAAACCGTCATGGCGAACATCCTGAGCGGACGCGACACGATGGTCATCATGCCGACCGGCGGCGGCAAATCGCTCTGCTACCAGCTTCCGGCGATGGTGATGGATGGCGTGACCGTCGTGGTGAGTCCGCTCATCGCGCTGATGAAGGACCAGGTCGATGCGCTGGAGCGGCGCGGCATTCCTGCCACGGTGATCAACAGCTCCATCTCCCCCGGCGAGCAGCAGGAGCGCATCAACGCGTTGCGTCGGGGCGAGTACAAGCTCGTCTATGTCGCGCCAGAGCGCTTTCGCAGCCACCTGTTCACCAATGCACTGCGGCAGGTGCAGATCGCGCTGTTTGCCGTCGATGAGGCGCATTGCCTGTCTCAGTGGGGTCACGATTTCAGACCAGATTACATGCGCCTTGGCGAGGCTTTGGAGCATCTGGACCGGCCGCAAGTCGTCGCCCTCACCGCCACCGCCACGCCAGAGGTGCGGGAGGATATTTTGCGCACGCTGCAACTGCGTGATCCCTTCGTGACGATTCGCGGCTTTGAACGTCCGAATCTGAGCCTGAACATCACGCAGACAAAAAACAACGGCGACAAATACCAGCGGCTCAAACACATCATCACGCAGTTCAAGACGGGCATCGTCTATTGCTCCACCCGCAAGCGTGTCGAGGAAGTCGGCGAGGAACTGCGCTCCTGGAAGCTCAAGGCCATCGAATACCACGGCGGTCTCGATGACAAAGAACGCGAATCACGCCAGACGAAGTTCATCTCGAAGAAAGCCGATGTCGCCGTGGCCACGAACGCCTTCGGGATGGGCATCGACCGCTCGGACGTGCGCTTTGTCGTCCATTTCGACGTTCCCGGCAGCGTGGAGGCCTATTACCAGGAAGCAGGCCGTGCCGGACGCGATGGCGAGCCCTCGCAGTGCGATCTGTTCTTCAATTTCGCCGATACGAAGACCCAGGAGTTCTTCATCGACGGCAACAACCCAAGCGTGGAGATCATTCGGAACGTGTATCAGGCCCTGCTGAACGCGTCAGACTCGAATCACGAGTTGCAGGCGTCGATTGACGACATCACGGACCGCGCTGGAGCCAAAAACAGCATGGCCATCGGCTCGGCGCTCAGCCACCTCACCCGCAACGGCTACATTGAGCGTTTTGACGTCCCCGGGAAGCGCATTCGCGGCACACGACTGCTCCAGCCGAAGGTGCTGACGCGTGATCTTCAGTTCGACACGGACGCCTTGCGCGAAAAAGACCGCCGCGACCGCTCGAAGCTGAAGTCGATGATCGAGCTGTGCTACGACGACAAAGCCTGCCGCCAGGAGCAGATTTTGCGCTACTTCGGCGAATCCGAGAGCACCCCCTGCGGCACCTGCGACGTGTGCCGGGCCGAAGGCGTGCAGCCGCCGCGTGAAGGCACGATGGAGGAAGTCACCATGCTGCGTCAGGCGCTCAGCGGCATCGCCCGCATGTCCACCAAGCACGCGGATGGCACCTGGGAAGGCCGCTACGGCAAAGGGCGCATCATTCAGATGCTTATCGGCAGCAAGTCGAAGGAGATCGTCGATGCCGGACTCGATCAACTCAGCACCTACGGCCTGCTCAAGCACGTCGGCACGCACGCGCTGCACCCGCTGTTCGCCGAACTGGAAAAACTCGGCCTCATTGAGACCAGCAGCGGCGAGTATCCCATCGTTTCACTGACTTCACGCGGCATCCAAGCGATGAAGGGCGGCCAAGGCATCAAACTGCGCTGGCCTTCGCTGCATGCGCCGTCTTCCAAGCCCGCGAAGGGCAAAACCGCGCAGAATGAAGAACTGGCGGCCCGCGAGCTCGGTTTCGACGACGCCTTATTTGAAAAACTGAAGCGCCACCGCGCCACGCTGGCGGAATCTGAAGGCGTGCCGGCCTTCATGATCTTCAGCAATCAAACCCTGGAGTTCATGACCCGTCTGAAACCCAAGACGCTCGACGCTGGCCTCAAAATTCGCGGTGTGGGCGAGAAGAAGGCCAAGGAATACCTGCCAGACTTCATTCAGGTCATCAAGAAGCACGGGTGATCAATAACGGTGCACCGGTCGTTGCACGATGCGTGCCTTTTGCACAACGTCCGCCGGATGCTCGGGCGTGCCGCGTGTCATGAAGTTGTCGATGCTCTGCGTGGCGTCGAGGATGGCGCGGACTTGGCCGCCGATGGAGCCGGAGGGATTGAGGTAGTCGCTTGTGTTCGCCACGGCTTTGTAAACCACGGACATTTCGACAACGAAAACATCATCGAGCCGGTAAACCTCGCTGCTGGAGAACAAACCCGCACCGACATCGCCCGTAGGACGCGCCGAAGCGGCGGGGCGCAGGGCTATGTAGAGACGGGCGCGGGTCACGGGGAACTCAAGGCGACTCAGGCGATGCTCGTAAACTTGGCGGCGGCTGAATTCATCACGCGGAAGCACTGTGCAGCCTAAAGTGGTAAGGAGAAGCAGGCAAAGGACGGTCAGTCGTTTCATGGGTGAACATAGACCACCAGACGGCGAATGGACGCGAAAATTACTTCGCCTGCACAGCGGTGCTGCAGTTGGTGGCTTCACCGGTAGTGGCGGAAATGATGAGCGACTGCTGGAAAGCGGCCTGGGCGGGCAGTTTAGCGACGGCTTCGGCCAGCACGGCCAGCGAATCGGCATCGGAGCTTTGGCGTGTCAAAGAGGCGAGGGTGAGGACATCGCTGACGGCGGGCGGCTTGGAGCCCTGCACGATGAGCTGCTGGCTGCGGACGGCGGTGGGCAGGTCATCAAGCTGGAGGGCAAGGGCGATGATCTGGCGTAGCGTGGCTTCATCGAGATCCACGCTGGAGATGCGCTGCGAGGTGCGGAGGGCCTGCGGGTACTGGGCGCTGTTGATCTGTAGCTGGGCGAGGCGCTTCAAGGCGGGAACGTCGTCAGGGAAGCGTTTGAGGAATCCTTCCCACAGCAGGGGCGCGGAGGCGGCACCACGCAGCATCACATCGATCTCGGTGAGCAAATGCCAGCCTGCGCGGTTGTTGGGCGTAGTTTTGAGATGCGCGGCGAGGAGATCGCGAGCGGGAGCAGGCGCATTGCCTTCAGCGAGCGCCTGGGCGAGTTCAAGAATGGAAATTTGGCGCTGCAACGCGGTGAAAAGCCGCGCGAGCTCCTGGCCGCGACCGATCTGCGTGGCGAGCGCGTGCAAACGGGCCAGCACGCGGGTTTCACCAGCCGCGGCGAGGCGGAAGAAGCCGTCGCAGGCGATGCTGGTGTGGTTTTGGCGGTCGGCGATGGCAGCAGACTCGCCAAGCCAGCGCAGATAGTCAGCGGAGACGTTTTTTCCAGCGGCGATGTCTTCGACGCTGAACTGATGATCTGGGAAAGTGCGCAGATGCCGCTCAATCCATGGCAGGAGCTCGGCGGACTCGCCTGCAGCATGCGTGGCGAGCAAAGCACGCTGCATGAGGCGCGGCGGGATGGCTTCATTGAGCTTCAGGGAGCGCAGATCATCGAGCGTGATGCGGCTGGCTTCGGCGTAGCGCGTGCCTTCGAGCAGGAGCGCGGTCTGCACATCGAGCGCGTCATCACGCCGCTTGGCTTCAAGCCGCGATGCGGAGGGGGCAAGCCAGGCGTTGACAACTTTCAACGCGGCCGCCGGACGGCGTGCCACACGCGCGGCATCGGCCAGGACGAGCACGTTTTCCCAAGTGGCGATCTCAGACTCGCAGGCGCGTTGATGAATTTCGAGGGCGAGGTTGGGTTCGTGGTTGGCGGCGGCTTGTGAGGCGAGGCGTGCGAGAGCAGTGAGCTTGTGCGGCTCTTCGAGCCGATCTCCGGCGGCAGAAATGAGCAGGAGCGTGTCCTCAATGAGCGGAGCGTCAGCACGTTCGAGTTCGGCAAAGACGAGCGCGGTGTTCAGCGGGCAGGGAGTGTGGATGGGGCCTTGCTGCACGGTAAGCCTGCGCAGGCGCTGCTGCGGCAGATCTTTGAGCCACTCCTGCAAAGCGAGGACTTCATTCTCTGGCAGCAGCGCGAGTTGCACAAGGGCGGGCTGCTGGAGGTCTGCAGGCGCGGTGGTGAGGCGGTCGATGATCTCGGCGCGGGTGGTGTCTAGCAGCGTCTCGTTGTTCTTCGGCGGCGCGTCATTGGCATGCAAGCGCCAGCCCCACGCGACGGCGAGCGCCGTGTAGGACGTGATCAGCAACAGAACTTGGCGAGAGCTACGGGACATGCGGCAGAGATGGAAAAAGCATTAGCGCATCGCGGCCTCAACGGAGGGCGGGAGCGATTGGATGGAAACGGTGGCGCGGCAGACGAGTTCGAGACGCACGATGCCGCTGGCGTCGGCATTCACCGTGTAAGGACGGCCGTTTTCGAGGTAGGCGCACTGGCCGCGCGGCTCGAAACCACCAAAGATCACCTCGACGGGACGCAGATCACGGACGTGGAAGGTGGCGCGGCGGGAGGACAGATCCATGAACTCGACCGGAGCACTGCTTTCAGCGAGGTGGATGTGACGCGCGGCTTTTCCCCGGGTCAAAACCAGCTCGGTGCGTGCTCCACCCAGGGTGTGGATGTAAAGCTGACCTGCATGCGTGTTGAAACCAGAAACGCCAAGGCACCGTGTCATGTCCGGCACGCCAACAGAGGCAGGAAGGCGCAGCGTGCGGCACTCGCCCTGATTCAAGATGATCCAGTGATTTTCAGCCGCCCGCAGGATGCGCGTGTGTCGCGCGTCGCGAACACTGGCGACATAAGCAGCAGCGGTCATGGCCTGCAGTGGCGCAGCGGCGCAGGCGTCGAGGATTTTTTCAAGCGCGGAGATGCCCTGCTCGGTGCGCACATCCTCAAAGCGGCTGCGCACAGCCACCGGCTCCAGACGGAGCGCTTTAGAATCGAGTACGGCAGCCGGAGTGCCGATGGGAGCGGCAGGCAGGTTCTCAATGCGCATGGATTCGCAAAAGCGCAGCGCCTCAGGTGTGGGCGCGGCGTTTTGCGGCCAAAGCATGAGGTTCACGTATTTGCCGACGGGCAGCAGACGGCGGTGGATGTAGCTCATGGAGCCGGCGATTTCGCGCTCCATGTCGTGACGGGCGGTTCGAGCGCGATCATTGAGCTTGGCGGCGATGTCGGTGCCTGCCGTCCAGGTTGAAGGACGGGTAAAAGAGTTCGAAGCGGCCTGGACCGGCAGCATTTCGAAGATGCTACGGGCCGTGTGCTCCAGGCGCGGCGCAGCTTCCGCCTGCTGGACGGGAAACCAGCAGCGCAGGTCGGCCTCGCACACGGAGACGGTGACGGGCAGCAGGTAGCGGTCGAGGATGCGGTCGCGCATGACCTCGGCGCAGAGAGGGAAACCGGGGAGCGTGGAGGGCGTGGAGAAGCCAGTGCTCTCAATGTGGCTGTAAAAGACACGGCGACCATCCCGCGTGGTGGTGTCTGGCACAGGAGCGCTTTGGTCGCTGCTGAGCCATGCCGCGAGGAAAGCGGGAAGATCGATCTGCGGGCCGTTGGTGCCGAGCATGGGGTCGATGCAGGCCCCACCCCAGGTGGCGAGGAATGCCTGATCAAAGCGGTGCGGGGTGCCGAGCGCGTCCTCTCCGCGCATGGAGAGCACGACGCGTGAGGCCGCGGGAGCCGTGAGATTCACAAAACCGAGCGCACGGCCCTGAATGCGTGAACCTGCGCTAATGAGCGTGGAGTCGATGCCAGCAACGCTGGCTTTGACGAGGCGCGAGACGGGCTTCGCGCTGCCACCGAGGTCGAGGTGCGACAGCACCTGCTGACGGGCAGTTTCATCCGTGAACGGCATGCTGGTGAGCAGCAGCGGGATTTTTTTGGCCCGCAGCGAGGGCAGCCAAGCGGCCAACACACGCTGCTGCGCATCATTGAGCACCAGACCGGGATCGAGCACCACCGCGCTGAAATCATGCGACGCTGGGAGAAAGTCCGGCCCGTTCGCGCTGCGGAAGTCGAGTTCGCAGCCCAGCCATTCAAGCGCCGGGCGCATGCAGCGGGCCGTGGCGGTGCTTTCGGCGGCGGGAGCGGCTTGGCCGGTGTGTTTAGCATCCCAGCCATGCAGAACGAGGACCCGGCGGGAGATTTCCTCCAGCGGACCGAAATTGGTGCCGCTCATGGCGGGCGTGGTGATGAATGGCAGCGCACCGATGCTGGTGAGGCGCTGCGCTGCCTCACGGGCGGCGGAACGGTCCTCGGCGGGCAGGTAATCGACCGCAAAAACACGCATGCCCTGCATCTGCACTGAGCGAATGTGCCGCGTGAGGCGCTGCACCTCGGCGGCGGGAGTCCAATCGAGGCCACCTGTGCGGCTTTCACGCGTGTAAACGCCCAAGGCGAGAAAACCATCGGCAACGCTAACAGCCACGCTGCCGAGGCCGCTGCGGAGATCCAGCAGCAGGCGTTTGTCCGGGAAGCGCTGCCGCAGGGCAGCGGCGAGTTTCAACAGGGCTTCGCGTGAGGCAGGAGAGGACGCCTCACCACCAAGGCTCAGCACAAAACCATCAAAACCTTTCTTCGCCGCCGGATCGGCCAATGATTCCACCACCCAAGGAATCCACTCCGAATGCGCCAGATCAGCCAGCCGACCACGCGGGTCTGTGGTAGAGGGCTTCGAGGCCATCTGGCGCTCCGCCGCGAGCCGGGCCGCGCGTGTTCCGGTTTGGTAGTGGACGATGTCGAGTAGCGCCAGATAGCGGTTCCCCAGCGCATGGCCCGGCTCCATGTCCAACTCGGCTTGCGGATGCAGCACACTGAGGTCAAAGGCGGCCACCGACTGCGGGTCAGGCCGCAGCGACTGGTCCACATACAAATGGCGGACCGAACTCAGATCCGCCGCCATCAAGCCAGCGATCGAAAAAACCGCCCCAAGGACTATTTTCCGCAGCAATTGCGACGACTTCGAGATTTGGCGGAGTGGTGAGTAGGAGGACATGACCGTGAGAGACTTCCAAATCTGAGAAGACTGGCATTTTAGAGTCTTAAAATATAGAAGCAATAATCAATAAAGCCTTTACAAAAGACTTACCTCTCCCCTTCCCGGCTAAAAATCAGTCGCCAAAACCGGCTCGAACCGAAACAATCACCCCATGAACCACACGCCCGTTCGCACGCCTGCCGAAGGCATTTTGATCGATCAAGCCTGGGGAAAACTCACCTGGCTGGCCTCCCGCGAACTCGGGAACTCCACCACGATGACTTTTGGCCGAGTGATGATCCCCACCGGTCAAACGAACCCGCGTCACCGCCATCCGAACTGCGACGAAATCCTGCACCTGCTCTCCGGTCGCCTCGAACACAGCCTCGGCGAGCAAAAATTCCTCCTCAACCCCGGCGACACGATTTCCATCCCCGCCGGTCAGTGGCACAATGCCCGTGCCTTGGATGGCATGGCTGCCGAAATGGTGATCTGCTTCTCTTCGGCGGACCGGGAGACGGAGTTTGAGGGGTAAGGCGGCTGGCCTCGAAAAAGCCCAGGCGGCTTCACCGCTCCACCAACACAACCGGGCGGCTTTCTGGAAGGTTGGAGCACACGCGTCCCGCGTGTCGGCTGCGGTGTCCCGCCGCAGCCCGTCCCTGAAAACTACGCCG
>JAJTDU010000278.1 GCA_021298725.1 Verrucomicrobiaceae bacterium
GTGAACGAGTTGGAAAACTCGTTCTACTTCCCGCGCACTTCGTTCACAAACTCCTCCATCAAATCCATCGCCTTGGCGATCAGATCGGGTGCGGTGGCGTAGCAGCAGCGGACGAAACCTTCGCCAGCGCTGCTGAAGGCGCTGCCGGGAACGACGGCCACGCATTTCTTCTCCAGAAGCTGGATGGCGAATTCTTTGCTCGTAAGACCAGTGCTACGGATGTCAGGGAAGACGTAGAACGCACCGCCGGGATTGAAGCAATGCAGGCCCATGCCGTTGAGACGGCTGACGATGAGGTTGCGACGCTGCTCGTAACTCTGACGCATCTCCTCATAGGCGCTCGCGCCCATCTTCAGAGCCTCCAGGCCAGCCATCTGGCTCATGATGGGAGCGCAGAGCATGCAGTATTGGTGAATCTTCATCATCGCCTCGCGCAGCGGGGCCGGAGCGCAAGCGTAGCCGAGACGCCAACCGGTCATGGCAAAGGCCTTGCTGAAGCCGTGCAACAGCACTGTTCTCTCACGCATGCCAGGAAACTCGACGATGCTTTTGTGCTGGCGTCCATCGTAGAGAAGCTCGCAGTAGATTTCATCCGTGAAAACCAGCAGATCATGCTTCACCGCCAGCGCGGCGATCTTGGCCAACTCCTCATGCGGCATGATGCCACCGGTGGGATTGGTGGGGAAGTTCAGCGCGATGACCTTGGTCCTCGGTGTGATGGCAGCTTCTACATCCGCCGCCATCAGCGCGAACTCATTCTCTTCACGCGTTTGCACCACCACGGGCACGCCGTAAGCCATCTTGATGCTCGGGCTGTAGCTCACATAACACGGCTCATGATAGATCACCTCATCGCCGGGGTTCAACACGGCGCGAAAAGCGATGTCCAACGCCTCGGACACGCCAACGGTGACAAGGATCTCCGTCTTCGGGTCGTAGGTGACGCGGAACTGCTTCGTTACATAGTCGCTGATGGCGATACGCAGGGATTCAAGGCCGAGGTTGGAGGTGTAACTCGTCTGGCCTTTTTCCAGGGAGCGAATCACCGCCTCGCGGATCGGCCACGGCGTCGGTTTGTCCGGCTCACCAACGCCGAGCGAGATGACGTCGCTGCGACCGATGACGAGTTCGAAAAAGTCGCGAATGCCGGAACGCGGCAGATCGCGGATGATGTGGGAAATTTTGTTGTCGTATTCCATGACTTCAGGTTCCTCTCAGCTCATGGACTCACTGGCAGGCGTTCTTCATCGCCGCCCCCGTTCGCGAGGAACCCGTTTTCCTTGTATGCTTTCAGTTCAAAGCGTGTGGCCGTGGACAGCACACCGCCGAGGGTGCTGAGCTTTTCGGAAACAAAAGTCGCCACGTCGAGCAGGTCCTTGCCTTCCACGATCACAGCCAGATCGTAGCCACCACTCATGAGATAGCAGTCGCGCACTTGGTCAAACTTCGAGATGCGACGTGCCAGCCGGTCAAAACCGCCGTCACGCTCCGGCGAAATGCGCACCTCGATCAGAGCCGTCACCCGGCGGTCCCCCGCCTTCAGGCGGTCCACCACGGCGCTGTAACCCAGGATCGTGCCGTCCGCCTCCGCCGCAGCGATGCGGGCAGCGATTTCGGATTCGGCGAAGCCCAAGCTAACAGCGAGCTCCTTGGGGCTGCGGTTGGAGTTGTTGCGGAGCAGTTCAATGAGCGGGTCCATGATGAGAGGGGGCACGATTGTAACGCGAGAGACTGGTTTGAACAGCGGAAACCAGAATGAACATTGAACTTTGAACCCGGCCCATGGAACATCGAGTCATGCGACAAACTGCCGTCCAGATCATCGAAAAACTCACGCAAGCCGGCCACACCGCCCTGCTGGCGGGCGGGTGTGTGCGGGACATGCTGCTGGGGCGCGAGGCCAAAGATTATGACGTGGCCACCAGCGCCACGCCAGAGCAGGTGGTGCGGCTTTTTCCCGGCGCACAGACCGTGGGCGCACATTTCGGCGTCGTCATCGTTCGGTTGAACCATGAGCACATCGAAGTCGCCACCTTCCGCAGCGATGGCAGCTACAGCGACGGCCGCAGGCCCGACAGTGTGACCTACTCCACGCCAGAACTCGACGCCCAGCGCCGCGACTTCACCATCAATGGCCTGTTTTTCGATCCACTCACCGAGCGCGTCATCGACTACGTCGGTGGTCAGGCCGACCTACGCATGGGCCTGCTCCGCGCCATCGGCGTGGCCAAAGATCGCTTCGCCGAGGATCACCTGCGCATGCTACGGGCAGTGCGTTTCGCCACTGTGCTCGGGTTCGACATCGAGCACGCCACCTGGGAGTCCATCTGTGGTCTGGCGGAGAAAATCAAGGGCGTCAGCATTGAGCGCATCCGCGATGAGTTCGTCAAAATCATGCTCAGCCCGCACCGTGTGCGCGGTTTTGACCTCCTCGTGAACAGCGGCCTCATGGCGCAGTTCCTGCCTGAAATCCTCGTGCTGCAAGGCTGCGAACAGCCGCCACAATTCCATCCCGAGGGGGATGTCTTCATTCACACTCGTCTCATGCTCAGCCTGCTGCCAGCCGAGGCCTCTTTGCCGCTCGTCATGAGCGTGCTGCTGCACGACATCGCCAAACCTGCCACGCAGACACGCGATGCCGACACAGGACGGATCCGATTCAACGGCCATGACAAGCTCGGCGCAGAAATGACCGGCGAGATCTTGCGCCGCCTCAAATTCCCCAACGACGTCATCGACCCCACCGTCATCGCCGTGGAGAACCACATGAATGGCCCTCCACCGCGTCGATTGCCTCGGCTCCAACGGCTTCACCGACAATTACGACTTCCTCCTCGCGAAACAGGAAGAACTGGCCAACGAGCCGATGCTTCCGCCGCGAATCATTAAGGGAGCCGATCTCATCGCCCTCGACTGGCATGCTGGCAAAGCCATGGGCCGCCTGCTGACCACGATTCAAACCCTCCAACTCGAAGGCACGCTCCAAACCAAGCAAGACGCCCTAGCGTGGATCGCACAACACGCCCCAGTGCCTGACGTCTTTGAGACTGCCGAGGAGTAGTTCAGAGCACGCCATTCAACCCCGGCTGCCTGTTTTGCTGAATTGCGCGGCCAAAAAATTGCGGTTTCCAAGGCGTTAATTGGCGGCAAGTTCGCCTTACGGCCTAATTTTACCTGTGCTTGCCCGTTCCAACCGTTGATTTGAAGCATGTCCGCCCCACACGTCCAGGATGAAGCCTCCGTGCTGGTGCGACGCGCCCTGGACCAGCATGAAAGCACACTCATCGCCTACACATCCGGTCTTCTCGGTGGAGACACCGAGAAAGCGCGTGACGTCGTGCAGGACGCGCTGCTCAAACTCTATCTCACCGACCCGGATCGGGTGCGTGAAAATCTCAAATCCTGGCTTTTCACCGTCTGCCGCAACCGTGCGTTCGATGTCCTGCGCAAGGACCATCGCCTCGATATTGGCAACGATGAAGTCATCGGCGCAGCCCAGGACCATGAGCTCGATCCGGCCCAAAGTGCCGGTCAGCAGGAGCTTTACGAGAGCATCTGGCGCTGCGTGGATCGTCTGCGGCCGAACCAGCGTGAGGTCGTGCGGCTCAAGTTCATCCACGAGTGCTCTTACCAGGAGATCGCGGGCATTACCGGCCTCAGTGTCGGCAACGTCGGCTTCATCATGCACCATGCCATCAAAAAACTGCGCGAGCTGCTAAGTCGCGACATGGCCGAAGAAACTTCCCACACACAACTTTCATGAACGCACAGGACAATCCCCACTTCACCGCCTACGCACTTGGCGAGCTGAGCGCCGAGGAGGCGCGTGAGTTTCACGCCACCCTGGCTGCCACACCGGCCGTCGCGCATGAGTTGGAACAGATTGAGGCTGTCACCGACGCCTTGCGTCATGGCGCACCGATTCCCCAGCCGCGTCTCACGCATGAGCAACGCCATGCGGTGCTGCATCCAGCAAGCCTGCCGCGTAGAGTGCAGCCGATAATGCCGCGCAAACCGGCGCCAAGCCCGCAGACCTTCTGGCCCGTGGTTAGAGTGCTTCTGCGCAGCGCTGCGTTGATCACCCTGACCGGGGCAGCCTTCCTGGCAGGTTGGTCCGTGCGCCCTGAAGCGCATGAGCA
>JAJTDU010000084.1:0-5047 GCA_021298725.1 Verrucomicrobiaceae bacterium
CGCCGCAAGGAGTCTGCCATTGCGCTGCGCCAGAATCTCGGGATTGCCGTCCAAACTCTCTCCACCACACGCAAACAGGCAGGCGATCGTCTCGGAGCCACCCGCTGCCAGGCTCTTCTGGTCAGCTTGAGTGACTTGAAGCCTTTTGATGCCATCGTGGCATCGGCATTCGGCACTTCGAACCATTCAACACCATCAGCAGCGCCAACGGTCGCTATTTTCCCTTCATCCAAGCCTCTGGCCACCACTTCACTCAAGCGTCCACCAACGACTACAGCACCTGCCAGCGCACCAGCAACGAAAGTCCCTTTCGCAACCGGAGTCAAAATCGAAGTCGTCATTGGGCGTCCTTCCAAAATTAAAGGCGGTGATTTCGATGACAAGATGCAGGTAATGGAACCCAGGATCAAACTGACCAATATTTCGAACTCCCAATCCTATGAGGGATTCAAGGCCACCTTCATGCTGATCGGTGAAAGTGCCGTTGACATCAAAGTCATAAAAGTGCTGCAACGTGAAGAGGTTCCGGTCTCCATCCCCATCCGTCAGTTCATCGAAAACAAACCTTCAAGCACCACGACCCAATACGACACCACAGGGGCCAAATTCGGCTTCAAATATGATGGCTGGGTGGTTCAAGTCGCTGACCCTGATGGGAATATCGTCGCTACTAAGTCCACCTCACCATCCTGGGAAAAGATGCCTGAGCTAGTCAAAGAACTGAAAGCTGATCAATGCTACGACAAGAAACTCAAGCCTGTGGCAGAACCCAGGCTGCGTTTCTAAGCATGACAGCCGCTGGAGCGCGGATTTTTAATCCGCAGCACCTCCGCTGACACCCCAAACGCCGCAGACCAGCAAGGGCACTTCTTTCCAAGTCCGGTGCTGCTGCGAATCGCAAATCCGCGCTCCTTGTTCCCAATTCGTGCGTCATGATTCCGCATCGGCCTGAACTCCGAAAGCTTGTGGCCAGACAGCGGCAAACCTCGCCGCAGCCGACACACGAAGAACAGATCGCGGGCTTTCAGGGCTGGCATGAGCGTGGCTACCTGCCACATCGAGATGAGCCTGATCTGACTCAATTTGTGACCTTTTGTCTGGCGGACAGCTTTCCTGAAGAATTGCGGGAACCATGGGAAAAGCTGCGCCAGATCGAGGATGATCGTCAGCGCCGAGCACTGCTCGAAGCATGGCTCGATCTCGGTCATGGAGTCTGTCATCTGCGGGATGCACACATCGCGGCGATCGTGGCGGCAGCGCTGCGGCATTTCGATGGCACACGCTACCGGCTGATCGCCTGGGTGGTGATGCCCAATCATGTGCATGTGCTGTTTGAGGTGGGTTCGACACCGATGGCCAAGGTCGTTCAAGGCTGGAAACGACACACGGCGCGGGAGGCCAACCAGCTGCTGGGCCAGAACGGAGCCTTCTGGCAACCGGACTACTGGGACACCTACATGCGTGGTGACGAGCATCAGCAGCGCACCATTCGCTACATTCGGAACAACCCCGTGAAAGCCGGGCTGGTGACCGAATATCAAGACTGGCCTTGGGGGCACTGGAGCGCGGATTTTTAATCCGCTGCATTCCCGCCCGCACTCAAACGCCACAAGCCAGTAGGGCACTGTTCCTGCCTTCGCAGTTGCTGCGGATTACAAATCCGCGCTCCGCCAACGCGGCAGACCAGCAAGGACACCGCTCCTGCCTTCGCAGTTGCTGCGGATTGCAAATCCGCGCTCCGCCAACGCGGCAGACCAGTAAGGACACCGCTCGAGCCTTCGCAGTTGCTGCGGATTGCAAATCCGCGCTCCGCATCTAGTCTCCGCGCCCCATGTTCCGCGCCATTCTCACGTCCCGTCTTCAAGCCGCCTTCACTGCGGCAGGCATCGAGCTGCCTGAAGGTTTTCTGCCCAGTGTCGTCATCGCTTCCGACACGCGTTACGGCGACTACCAGAGCAACGCGGCCATGACGCTGGCGAAGCAGCTCAAGACGAATCCCCGCGCCCTCGCTGAGCAAATCAAAGCAGCGCTTCAGGTGGAGGATCTGTGCGAGAAGATCACCGTGGACGGCCCCGGCTTCCTCAATTTCACGCTCAGCGCAGCGGCGCTCGCGCAAAGGCTTGCCGTGATCGTCAAAGACGACCATGTCGGCGTGCCGCAGGTCGAACAGGCTCGACGCATCGTCGTGGACTTCTCCGCGCCGAACATCGCCAAGCCGATGCATGTCGGCCACATTCGCAGCACGTTCATTGGCGACTCCCTGGCCCGCATCGCGCGCTTCATCGGCCACCAGGTCATCACCGACAACCACATCGGCGACTGGGGCACGCAGTTCGGCATGATCCTGCACGGTTGGAAGACGATCCTCAATCATGAGGCGCTCGACAAAGACCCGATCCAGGAACTCGTGCGCGTTTACAAGGCGGTGAACGCGCAGACGAAGACCGACGAGGCCGTGCTGACCACCTGCCGCACCGAACTGGTGAAGCTTCAGCAGGGCGATCCTGACAACATGGAGATCTGGACGCGCTGCGTGGCGCTGTCGCTGGAGCAATTGCGCCAGATTTACGGCAAGCTCGACATCCACTTCGACCATTACCTCGGCGAGAGCGCCTACAACGACAAGCTCGCGCCGCTCGTCGAGCATCTGCTCACCAACGGCATCGCCGAGATCAGCGACGGTGCCACCTGCGTGTTCTTCCGCGACGTGCCGGAGCTTGCTGACAAGCCCTGCCTCATCCGCAAGAGCGACGGCGGCTTCTTGTATGCCACCACCGACCTCGCGACGATTGATCACCGCATCGACGAGTGGAAGGCAGATGAAATCTGGTATGTCGTCGGTGCACCGCAGGAGCTGCATTTCCGCCAGCTCTTCCAGGTCGCGAAAAAACGCGGCCAGACCACGCGCATGCAGCACATTGCCTTCGGAAGCATTCTTGGACAGGACGGCAAGATGTTCAAAACCCGCTCCGGCGAGAGCGTGGGCCTGCTCGAAGTGCTCGACGAAGCCATTGAACGCGCCGCCGCCGTCGTCGCCGAACGCGAAGGGCTTACCGATTTGGAGAAAGTCCAGATCGCCGAAGTCATCGGCACCGGAGCCGTGAAATACGCGGAGCTGAGCCAGCATCGCATGACCGACTACAAGTTCAGTTGGGACAAAATGCTCGCGCTGCAAGGCAACACCGCGCCCTACCTCATCAACGCCTACGTCGGCACCAAGAGCATCTTCCGCAAGCTGGATGGCGAGGTCACGCTAACGCCCGATTTGACCATCACGGAGCCTGCCGAACGCGCCCTGGCCCTCAAACTGGCCCAACTCGCCGAAATCACGCACGACGTGCTGCTCGACTTCCGCCCGAACCTGCTCGCCAGCTATCTCTACGAACTCGCCGACTCCTACCACAGCTTCTACGAAGCCTGCAACGTGCTGCGTGCCGAAGGAGCCGTGCGTAACACGCGCCTCACGCTTTGCGATGCCACCAGCCGTGTTCTGAAGACCGGACTCGGCCTGCTCGGCATCCAGACGACGGAGCGGATGTGATCCGGTTTCAAAATCGCGCTCGCAGATAAGTGCCGATGACGGAGGGCGGTTCTCGCTCCTGACGACCGGCCAGAAGGAGTTCCGCGCTGGTTTTCTCCTGCCACCAGACCTCCAAGCAGCCCCAGATCCACCCTTCATCCGCGGCTGCTGGCACAACGGTCAGCAGCACGATGAAACCGATCCACGCAAACTTGGTCATGACCACAGACACAGCCATTGGGCCGCCCTATCGTGAAACTTTGCAGCGGTATTCTTGTCGCCAACTCCGTGACTCTTGCAAAAGCGCGTGAGCACCGCCCGATGCGAGGAATCGCTGGCACATTCGACATTCGTCATTCATTCATTCGCCCTTCCCCATGGTCCCTCTCCTCGACGTCAACGCCCAGAACCATCCGCTCGAATTCGAACTCCATGCCGCCTTCACTCAGGTGCTGAAGCATGGCCGGTTCATCATGGGGCCGGAGTTGGAGACGTTTGAGGCGGAAATCGCGGCCATGGTCGGTGTGAAGCATGCGCTGTCGGTATCTTCGGGCACGGATGCGCTGCTGCTGGCGCTCATGGCGCTGGACATTCAGCCCGGTGACGAGGTGCTGTGCCCCGCCTTCACGTTTTTCGCCACGGCGGGCGCGGTTTCGCGCTTGGGAGCCGTACCGGTCTTCACCGACATCTGCCCAATCTGCTTCAACCTGGACGTGAACGACGCGCGGAAAAAGATCACCGCCAAAACGAAGGCGATCATCCCGGTGCATCTGTTCGGCCAGTGCGCGGACATGGACCCGATCCTCGCCATGGCGAAGGAACACGGCCTCAAAGTGGTCGAGGACGCGGCACAGTCGATCGGCGCAAAGTACCAAGGGCGCGACAGCGGCACGATGGGTGATTTCGGCACCTACAGCTTCTTCCCGAGCAAGAACCTCGGCGGATTCGGCGACGGCGGCATGCTGGTGACGAATGACGACGCTCTGGCCGAATACGCCCGCGTGCTGCGCGTGCATGGCGGCAAGCCGAAGTACTATCATCACTACGTCGGCGCGAATTTCCGCATGGACACCCTGCAATGCGCCCTGCTGAGCGTGAAAGTGAAGCGCTACGCGCAATACACCGCCGACCGTCAGCGCAACGCGGCCCATTACATTGCGGAACTGTCCAAACTGCCTGGTGTGGTGCAGGCCGATCCGGCGCACTGCAAATGCGTGAGCACGCAGGACACTTGGCTGTCTGCGCAGAGCGCGAAGATCGTGCTTCCGGTCGGTTACGCGCACAACGATCACATCTGGAACCAGTTCACGCTGCGCGTGCTCGACGGCAAACGTGACTCTCTGCGCGACCATCTCGTGGCGCAGAAGATCGGCTGCGACATCTACTATCCGGTCACGCTCGACCAGCAGAAGTGCTTTGCGAATCTGCCCGCCAGCTCACTCAGTGGCTGCGAAGTCTCGCATCGCGTAGCAGGCGAGGTGCTGAGCATCCCGATCTATGGCGAACTCAACGAAGCGCAGCGCCAGG
>JAJTDU010000084.1:5103-22180 GCA_021298725.1 Verrucomicrobiaceae bacterium
AGGCGAGGTGCTGAGCATCCCGATCTATGGCGAACTCAACGAAGCGCAGCGCCAGGAAGTGATCGCGGCGATTGCGGATTGGCTATGAGGAGCGCGGATTTTTAATCCGCAGCACACTGTTTGCAGATCAGCAGGCTTCAGACCAGCTAAACTGCGCCGGGGCTTGACGCTGCTGCTGCGGACTGCAAGTCCGCGCTCCGTCACGGCTTTGGTGCCGCTGGCGCAGAAGCCGCAGGCGTTGGCGCGGGCTGCGGAGCAGGAGCAGGAGCAGGAGCAGGAGCAGCCGGTGTAGGAGTCGGCACAGCAGCGGGCGTGTTTGCCGCTGGCGTTGGAGTCAGCATGGCCGGAGGGGCGATGGTGGCACCGATGCCGCCTGCGCTAGGCGTCAGATTGATCTTCGGCATGCCGGGGACGGCCGGAACGGCAGCGGGTTTTGGCTCGACCTTCGGTGCTGGCGGCGGATCGACTTCCTTGGTCGGCAGCGAGGCGGCGATCCAGCCGAGGCGCTCCTGGCTGACGCTTTGGAATTCGGCCATGTCGGGGAACTTCACGGCGAGGTCTTCGTAGGCTTTTTTGGCCTCGTCCTGCTTGCCATTGGCCCAGAGCAGATCGCCAAGGCGAACCTGGGCGAGAGGAGCGGCCTCGTTGGAGGCGAACTCGTTCACGATGCGCTCAAAGATGGCCTGCGCCTCCTTGCGTTCGCCGATGGCGTCGAGCTTGGTGCCGAGACCGAGCAGCGTGTGAACGAACAAGGGATGCGAGCTATTTTTGCCGGTGAATTCCTTCAGCGCATCGACGGCGGAGGTTTTTTTGTTCTGATCCCAGAGCAGGTCAGCCTTCAGAAGCAACGCATTGGCAGCGGCGTTGGTGCCTGCGAAACGCGAGATGACAAGATCGCAGTCCTCGATGGTCTTCGCGCTCGTAAACGCCTCAGCAGCCTCGTTGGCATTGAGGGTGCTTTGATAGCGGATGAAGCCAAAGGCGATGATGGCGATCACCACGAAGGCAAACAGCCAGACAAGCTTGCGGAAGTTGTCCTCCAGAAATTTTTCCGCGCCGATGGCGGGGAGTTCTTGAGAGATGGGATCGAGTTGTGACATGAGGGGTAGTTGTGAGTTGAAATGAGCCGCAGGCTCAGAATATGACGAATGACTAATTCAGAATGACGAATGAAGGCCGAAGCTCAAATGACAAAAGGAGATGGCGCTCTAACAGCGACCGAAAGGCTTAATTTTCGTCATTGCAAAGCTCACGCCCCCACTTTGGCACGAGCTTCGTCGGCCAGCGCGGTGGAGAGGTAACGCTCACCAGTGGAGCATGCGATGGTGACGATGAGTTTGCCGGCGTTTTCAGAGCGCTTGGCGATCTCGATGGCGGCGCAGACGTTCGCACCGGTGCTGATACCGACGAGGATGCCCTCCTCCTTAGCAATACGGCGCGCCATGGCGAAAGCGTCATCGTTGCTGACCTTAATACACTCAGTGATCTGCGGATGACCGGCAGAATCCTTCAAGTGAAGGTTGGCGGGAACGAATCCGGCCCCTGTGCCCTGAATCTTGTGCGGTCCGGGCTGCACGGGCTGACCGGCGAGGGTCTGATTGATGACCGGGGATGCCTCAGGCTCGACGGCGATGGCCTGGAAGCTCGGCTTGCGTGGTTTGATGACCTCACAGCAACCGGTGATCGTGCCACCCGTGCCGACGGAGGCCACGAGGATGTCGATCTTGCCATCGGTGTCGGCCCACAGCTCTTCGGCGGTGGTCTTCATGTGAACGGCAGGATTGGCAGGATTTTCAAACTGCTGCGGCATCCAGGCGTTCGGGGTACTAGCGACGAGTTCGGTGGCCTTCGCGATGGCACCTTTCATGCCCTGTGCCCCGGGAGTAAGCACGAGATCGGCTCCCAGCAGTGCGAGCAGCGTACGGCGTTCCAGGGACATCGTCTCCGGCATCGTCAAGATGAGCTTGTAGCCCTTCGCAGCGGCGACAAAGGCGAGCGCAATGCCGGTGTTACCGCTGGTCGGTTCAATGATGACCGTGTCCGCTTTCAAAATGCCACGACTCTCAGCGTCCTCGATCATGGCCATGCCAATGCGATCCTTCACGCTGCCGAGCGGATTGAAAAACTCACACTTCAAAGCAATCGTGGCGTTGAGGCCGGCAGTGACTTTGTTCAGTTTCACCAGCGGCGTTTTACCGACGGTTTCGACGATGTTGTTGTAGATGCCCATGTGCGTGTGCGGTTGACGGTTGATGACGCTGGTTGGCCGTTTTTTGACGGGGGTTCCGAAATCAATGCTGGGAGCAGAATTCTTCGAAGCGGTCCATGCCAGCGTTGATGACATCAAGGCCGGTGGCGTAACTGAAGCGGATGGTGTGCTCAGCACCGAAGGCTAGGCCGGGAACAACGGAGACTTTCTGCTTGCTGAGGAGCTTCTCGCAGAAGTTCACGCTCTTCATCTGCATCGGCTCGATATCGACGAGGAAGTAGAAAGCGCCCATCGGCTCGACGACGCGGACGTTCTTGATGTTGCTCAGGCGGCCGAGCATGTATTGGCGGCGCACGTCGAATTCGTCACGCATGTCGCCGACGATCTGCTGATCCATCTGCAAGGCGGCCAGTGCGCCGTATTGGGCAAAGGTGGTCGGATTGCTGGTGGTGTGGCTCTGGATGGTGTCGATGGCGTCAGCGATCTTCTTGGGAGCGGCGGTGTAGCCGAGACGCCAGCCAGTCATCGCATAGGCTTTCGAGAAGCCGTTGATGGTGATGGTGTGGTCGTAAATGTCCTTGCCCAGGGAAGCGATGCTGACGTGCTCATGGCCGCCATAGACGAGCTTTTCGTAGATTTCGTCGGACAGGATGACGATGCCTTCGCCCACGGCGATTTCGGCCAGCGCCAGAAGCTCGGCCTTGGTGTACACTGAACCGGTCGGATTGCCGGGGGTGTTCAAGATGATCATCTTGGTCATCGGGGACATAGCGTCCTCGAACTCATCCGGGGTCAGCTTCCAGCCGTTTTCAAGTTTCGTTTCAACGATGACCGGGATACCACCGACCAAGCGGACCATTTCAGGGTAGCTGGTCCAGTAGGGCGCAGGAATGATCACTTCATCGCCCGGATTCACGCAGGCGAGGATGGCGTTGTAGCAGGAGTGCTTGGCGCCGCAGTTCACGCTGATCTGGGAAGGATCATACTGAACGTTGTTCTCCACCATGAGCTTGGCCGCCAAAGCCTCGCGCAATTCGAGGATGCCATTGCTCTCCGTGTAGCGGGTTTTGCCAGTATTCAGCGCCTCAATGGCTGCTGCGATGATCGGGGCAGGTGTGTTGAAGTCAGGCTCACCGGCTCCGAAGCTCAGCACGTCCACGCCCTGCTTCTTGAGCGCCTTCGCCTGGCTGGTGATGGACAGAGTCATTGAAGGGGCGACTTCGGCGATGTTTTTGGCGATAAAATCCATGGTCTGAGAATGATTGGGCGGGTGAAAAAACAGGGGGCCGCCTATAAAAGAGGGCGCGGGAAGTTTGTCAATCAATCGTCCGGTCGTGGGCGGGGTGGGATCATGTCGACGGACGAAATCCGAACGACGCCTGAATACCAAAGCCAAAAATTCACCGACTCCATGAGGCGGCCTACCCTGAATTTGCCCATGGTCATCCGGGGTTATTTCGTCATTCGCATTTACTCATTCGTCATTTGGAGGCATCGCTATCCTTCACATGCCACGAGAACACCCGCCCACCTCCCGCCCCCGCCAGCCTGCCGTCCCCATCCGAGGCATGGCACTGGATGTCCTCGGCGAGTGGTCTGGCGGAGAGCGTTTCGCCGCCGATCTCATGGATCACCTCCAGCGCGACAACAGTCTCAGCCTACCCGACGCCGCCTTTCTGCGCGACATCGTCCTCACCACGCTGCGGAATCTCTCCCTGCTCGACCACTGGATCGCCGTGATCACCGAGGACAAGCACCTCGACCACCGCAGCCGCTGGGGCCTGCGCATCGGCCTCTGCCAGGTGTTGATCCTCAAAGTCTCCGAATATGCCGCCGTGAACGAAACCGTGGCCGCCACCGGCCGCGCCCGCAGTCTGATCAACGCCGTCCTGCGCCGTGCCTGCCGCGAATCCGCCGAGCTGCTGGCCATGGTTGACGGCCTGCCGCTCGAAACCCGCACCTCCCACCCGAAATGGCTCATCGAGCACTGGCTTGGCCTGTTCGGCGAGGCCAAAACGACCGCGCTTTGCGAGTGGAATCAAGTTCCCGCCCCGATCTGCGCCCGCATCAATCGCCTCTACCCGCACCTGGACGCTCCGCAGGAGGACTTCATCGTCTGCGATCACCTTCCGCGAGAAGAATTAAGCGTGGGCAAGGTTTACATGCAGGATCCCAGCACCGCCATCGCCCCGCGCCTGCTCGCTCCCCTGCCCGGCCACCGAGTTCTCGACGCCTGCGCCGCTCCCGGTGGCAAAACCGCCCTGCTCGCCCAACTCATGGAAAACCAGGGCGAAATCATCGCCTGTGATGTCTCTCCCGGTCGCTTGCGTCGTCTGGACGGCAATTTGCACCGCCTCCACGTCGCCAACGCCCGCATCGAAGAACACGACTGGTCAGACCCGCAAATCCCCGCCTTCGCCAAGCCCGGTTTCGATCGGATCCTGCTCGACGTGCCCTGCTCCAACACCGGCGTCATGCGCCGCCGTGTCGATGTGCGCTGGCGTTTGCAGCCCGATGACATCACCGCGCAGGTGCAAACCCAAACACAGCTCCTCAAAAACTGCCTCCGCGCCCTCAAACCCGGCGGCATCCTCGTTTACAGCACCTGCAGCATCGAACCCGCCGAAAACGAACAACTCGTCGCCAGCGTCCTCGAATCCACGCCCGGCTTCGAACCCGTCAAACTCCGCCACAGTTTCCCGCCCGACGATCAAATGGACGGTGCCTTTGCAGCGGCGATCCGGCGGGTTTGAGAAAATGCTAGATGAATTTCGGGTTTTCTAAGAACAGTTATGAAAGGGGCTGCGATGCAATGGCAGCTTCGGGCGCAGCATTCCGAATGATTTTTTCAGTCTGCGACTTTAGATACTCATCCGCCTCTTTCAAAATGCCGTCTTTAAGAGCCTTTTCCTTGGCTTGTTTGTTCAGTTCATTAATCACGGCATTTCGCTCGTCCGTTGTGATTCCATTCCACCAGCCGTTAAGTTCGTTGATGGTTTTATAGTTGGATCCCTGACAAGAAGTAATCTTTGCAGGCGGCATTTGAGTTCGGATGACCTTTTGATCTGAAGATAAATCAATGGAAAAGGGCTTTGTAAGATCAAATCCAGCTTTCGCGGTGAAATCCGCCTCCATTTCAATTACTTTCGTGCTCTGCAGCAAGGTATGCGTCCACTTGTATTTGTGCTGTAATTGTTTTTTCACGGGTGAGAACTCGGCTATGCCCTCGGTAGCCTTGATGATTGTCTCCCCACTTATCGTGACTTCCGGTTTGGCACCGATCAAGTCGCCAAAGTCTTTCGCAATTCTTCTTATGAGGTCGTACGCTTTGTTTGCTCCTTTGTCGGCAGTTTCTACTGTCTTCTCGGGGGCATGAATGAACACGAAATAGCCCCCGCAAATCAACGCAAAGATAACGATGAGAAAGGCGATGGATTTCTGAATTGGAGTGGAATTGCTCATCGGAGTTGAATGTTGCGAACGTGCTCTCGAGTCAGCCTGCCTCAGCCTCTGCATGCGCTACCCAACATACTTTTTAGTTGGACCGAGAATTTTAGACGAGATTTTTTTCAGTCAGCGCTTCGCGCAGCGCATGATCTCCTTCAGACACACATCGGCCTTCGGCATCTTGGCGGCATCCAGCCATTCACGCCGCACCCAGAAACCTGGGATCGTGGCCGAGGCGATTTTGTCGCCATGGCTGGCAAAATCCTCCAGACGTTTACCTGCACGGCTGAAAAAACGTGGCTGTGCTATGGCAGCGTCCAGCAGCCACAACTCCTGGGCTCCGTGCTGCTCGTAGGCGTCAAATTTGGCATCACTCTCCAGATGTGGCTCCTCGCCAGATGCCACCTCCGCCACAAACGTCGGTGCCACACTGGTGTGCGTGAGACCGAGACGCACCTCATGCGCCTTATCGAAATAACAAATGTCCGGCATGAAGGCGTCCTTGGCTCCGAGCTGGAGGAGGAACGGCTCGCGGTGCAGCACACCTGGCAGGTTCACCTTCTCCAGGAAGCCTCGCATCAAATCATGCAGAAAAGTCGCGAGCACCGCCTGCTGCGGAGTCGGCAACGGCTGCGGGCAGACCTTGCCCCCGATGAAATCCGCCACGACTCCCGGCTTCAGTTTCGCCACAAACTGGTCCACACTGGCCTGCGACGTGGCATTGAGGCGCGATGTCTTGGGCTTGATCTGCGAGATGGGCGTGATCGGCATGTGCGGCGGAAACATCATGGCCTCAACGAACTGCACAAGGACACAAATCCTCGCTTCCGGCCCGCCTCCATCGCAGGATGATGACCACGCCATGAAATTCACCGCTCTCCTCCTCGCCCTCGGTCTTGCCGTTCAAATCCAGGCCGCTGATGCTCCGAACGCCGCTGGTTTGCAGCTCTACAGCCTGCGCAGCCAGTTCACGCTGCGCGGCGTGCCATGGACGTTGGACCGCGTGAAGGAGTTTGGCATCAAGGAGGTCGAACTCGCCGGCACCTACAACCTCAACGCCATGCAGTTCAAAGCCGAACTCGAGCAGCGAGGCCTGAGGGCCGTCAGCAGCCACTTCCCGTATGACCGCTACAAGAACGACCTCGACAACGTGGTGAAGGACGCCAAGGCACTCGGCATCAAATTCGCCGGCTGCGCTTGGATCAACCACAAGGACAGCTTCGACGAGGCCGAGTGCCGCGAAGCTGCCGCCGTCTTCAACCAAGCGGGCGAAGTGCTCGCCAAAGAAGGCATCACCCTGTTCTACCACGCCCACGGCTTCGAGTTCGAGCGATTTGGCGACGGAACGCTCTTCGATCTCTTCATGCAGGAGACCAAGCCCGAGTTCGTCTCCGTGCAGATGGACGTGCTGTGGATCGTCTTCCCTGGTCAAGATCCGGCGAAGCTGCTGGAGAAATACAGCGGCCGCTGGAAGCTCATGCACCTCAAGGATTTGAAGAAAGGCATCGCCACCGGTTCCCTCAGCGGCAAGACCGACGTCGCCAACGATGTCGTCCTCGGTTCCGGCCAGATGGACTGGGCCTCTATCTTCGCCGCTGCCCGCAAGAACGGCATTCAACACTACTTCATCGAGGACGAATCCCCAACCTCCATGGATCAGATCCCTGCAAGCCTGAAGTTCCTCCGCACCAACGGCTTCGAGTGATCCCATGACACGCCGCCTTCACGCCAGCATCCTGCATGGCGTTTTCATTCTCTCCGGCATATCGGGGCTGATCTACCAGCTCGTGTGGCAGCGTGCGCTGCTGACGATCTATGGTAGCAACGTCGAATCCGTGGCGATGGTCGTGGCGGCCTTCCTCGCCGGTCTAGGGATCGGCAGTCTTGCGGGCGGCTGGATTTCCAAATCCACACGCGCACCGCTCGTGCTGCTGTTCGGTCTCGCCGAACTCGGCGTCGGAGCTTACGGCCTCGTGTCGCTGAAGATGTTCGATGCCATCGGTGCGATCACCTCGGCACAAGCCCACGGCCTTACCACCGGCGCGTTGGTTTTCCTGCTCGTGTTTCTGCCCACGTTGCTCATGGGAGCCACGCTGCCGCTGCTGGTGGCGCATCAGGTGCGCGACACCGCACACGTCGGCCAAAGCGTGAGCCGCCTCTACTTCGTGAACACGCTCGGTGCGGCCCTCGGAGCTTTCATCGCCGCGCACTGGCTCCTCGGCGGCTTTGGCATGAACGGAACGGTGCGCATCGCGGCCAGTTTGAATGCACTCGCGGCCCTGATCGTACTCATCGCGTTACGCAAAGCACCGCAACTCGCGAATCATCCTGCTGCCTCACACAGCCCTGATCCCTCCTCTCAAATCCCTTTCCGCACCGCTTTGATGTGGTCCGCGCTGTCGGGATTCCTCGCGCTGTCCTGGGAGATTCTCTGGTCGCGTGTTTTCAATTTTGCCAGCGCGTCCCTCGCACCGGTGTTTGGCTACATGCTGGGCTGCTACCTACTGGGGCTCGCGCTGGGCTCTCTCTTGAGCCCGCGTGTGCTGGCCCAAACTGGAGACCTGCGTGGCAAGCTCTCACGCTGGCTGGCTTGGTCGACGGTTGCCGGATTCGCCGTTGCGCCACTGACCGCAGAGGCGGCTTGTCACCTCTCCTGGGAAGCGGGCTATCTTTTGGTCATTCTCGCCGGAATTCTGATCGGAATCACCTTTCCGCTGCTCTGCCACGCAGCCATCCCTGCGGGACAGGACACTGGCAGCAAGCTCTCACAGCTTTATCTCGCCAACATCGTCGGTTCCGGCGCAGGCAGCCTGCTCACTGGTTTTCTCTTCATGGAATGGATGAGCCTGCATGTTCTGAGCTGGGTGCTTCTCATCATTTCATGGTTGTGGATTAGAAACATCGCCCCCACTCGCGAACATAGGATCAGGGCAACGCAGATCGGAGCTTCAGCCACTCTTTTGGTGGGCTCGTTTTGGTGGCTCTACGAATACTTGCAATACAAACACGAGTCCAAGCTAGGCATGCGCTTCGCGCAGACCATCGAATCGCGTCACGGCGTCATCACGGTGGACACCAGCAACGCCGTTTATGGCAACGGCGCTTACGACGGCGTGATCGGCACGCAGCTGAAGCCGAAATCCTGGCTCGTGCAGCCTTACTTCCTCTCTGCGGTGCGGGATCACATCGAAAACGTGCTCGTCATCGGCGTGGCCAGCGGTTCTTGGACGCAGATCCTCGTCAATCATCCGCAGGTGAAAAAAGTCACCGCCATCGAACTCAGCCACGGCTATCTCGATTTGATTCGCTCGCGCCCCGAAGTCGCCAGCCTGCTGACGAACCCCAAGCTCGAACTCGTCATCGACGAAGTTTTTGACCGAGGTCAAAGCCCATCTCACCCCCGACGGCATCGCCTTCTGGAACTGCACCGAGTCACCACGCGCCGCCCGCACCGGCATGGAGGTCTTTCCACACACGCTGATGGTCATGAACCACTGCCTCGCCAGCAATGCGCCGCTGGAGCCAAACCGCGACCGCTGGCAGAAAATTCTGGCCGATTACCGCATCGACGGCCAACCCGTCATCGCTGCCGATCAGATTGAGGCCACACTCGATTTCCTCACCGAATAAGCCCTCCCCGAACCCGGCCATATGTCCCGCTGGTGCCGCCGTGAGGCGATGCAGGCAGCTTGGGGCGATGCCGAGATCATCACCGATGACAATCTCGGCCACGAGTATCCGTGAGGGCGATTTGCATTCTCGTGCTCTCTCGTTCATAAACTTGCATGAATCCCAACGTGCTCATCATCGGTGGCGGAAGCGCGGGCGTGGCGGCAGCCATCGCGGCGGCACGCCAGGGCGCGGACACGCTGCTGGTAGAACGGAACGGCTTCTTCGGCGGGACGGGCACGGCCTCACTCGTCCATTCATTTTGCGGGCTGTATGTTATGCCGCCAACGCCGGATGCAGCCGCAAAAATCGCGAATCCAGGCCTTCCAGTCGAGCTGGAGCATGAATTGCTGGCACAAGGAATCGCGCACGGCCCGCTGCGCATGGGCAAGGTCGATGTGCTGATGCATCAGCCAGCGCGGCTGGCCCTTTTTTACGATCAGTGGTGCTCCAGGCAGCCAAACTTGAAGGTGCTGCTGCATACCAAGGTCATTGACGCCGCAGTTGCAGGTAATCGCATCAGCGAAGTGACTCTGCACTGCCGAGGCACGACGTGGAAGCTGCGTCCGCGCACGGTGGTCGATGCCAGCGGTGATGCGATGCTGGCGGCGGTCGTCCATCATCCCTGGGCACAAACTCCCGCCCAAGAACTGCAACGTCCGGCCTACATCGTGGGTCTTGGCGGCGTTGATCCTGGCGCGTTCACAGGCGACGGCCCGCTGAAAATCTCAGGCTGCCTCGCACGCGCCATCAAAGACCAACAACTGCCCGCCGCAGCCGCCGGGGCGCATTTCCGTGCGGGCACAACGAATCACGAAGCCTTCCTCACGCTCGATCTCGCGGGTGATTCCCCGGAATGCCCGTTTGATGCCACCGACGCGCGCAGTTTGACCTGGGTCGAGATGCAGGGCCGCGAAGTGACCTTCGCCATCGTCGATCATCTGCGTGCCTCGTTCGAAGGTTTCGCTCATGCAAGTGTCACGACACTGCCAGTGTGTGCGGGCATTCGCGAAAGCCGCTCTTGGATTGGCGAAGCTGTTTTAACGGAAGAAGACATCCTCGAAAGCCGCAGTGGAGATCAAGCCATCGCCAACGCGACGTGGCCGATCGAACTGCGTGAAACAGCCCGTGGGGCAAGATTGCTGTATCCGCGCGAACCCAAAGCCTGCGGCATTCCGCTGGGATGCTTGCGAGCGCGTGATTTGCAGAACGTGTTCATTGCGGGACGCTGTATTTCAGCCACGCATCGCGCCCAGGCGAGCATCCGGGTGATGGGAACCGCTTTGGCAACCGGTCAGGCGGCGGGAATGGCTGCTGCGCTCACTGTGGGAGACACTCCGACCATCGCCCAACACGTGCGGCATCTTTTGAGCCAAAACGAAGGCTGAGGCTGCGACTGCGTGTCGGAATGATGCTTGCCCTGTGGGCGGGCTTTCGTCATCATCCGCGCATGACTCGAACCATCCTCGCCATCGGCGCACACTACGATGACTGTCCGTTTGGAATTCCCGGCACCCTTTTGCGAGCGGTGCAGAAGCATCAGCGCGTGGTCATCCTGAGTTTGATCGGCGATTACGCCGACTGGCCGCCAGTGCGCGGACGGGCGCAGGGCTTGATCGATTTGTCAAAGCAGCTAGCCGCTGAGCGCGGCATGGAGATGCGTTTCCTACCGTGGAAGAGCCTGGGCTTTGAGCCGACGCTGGAAACGAAGCGAGCCGTGGCCGAGGTGGTGGCGGAGGTGAAACCAGACACGGCGTTCATGCTGTGGCCGCGGGACCGACACCCTGACCACGAGGCGGCGAGCGCAATCTGCCATGCAGCGCTGCAACAACCGGCGCGGCTGACGGGCCGAGAGGATGCGCGCACTCCATCGCGGGTGTTTTGGTATGACAACGGTCCCGGACACACCCTCGGCTTCGAGCCGGACACTTACATCGACGTATCGGCGGAATGGGAGGCCGCGCGCGAGTGGCTGGGACGGCTGATGGCCTTTGTACGGCAAGAAGACTACGATCCGGCGAAAACAGACGCAGCGCTGGAGACGAAAATGGTTTTGTCCCGCTATCGCGGTCTGGCCTGCGGTGTGAAACACGCCGAAGCACTCAAAAGCATGCGTCCCGTGACACGGGAAGACTGGTAACCACGGTGTCCCCTTTAATGAGGCATCGACTCTACCCTGCTACCCCGGTCTCTCCCCTCTCGGTGTCCTTTTCTATGAGGCACCGCGGGGGGCATGACATCTGCCACTGCCAACTGGACTTCATCAGAGCATCCGCTTATTTTCTGCCATGAGCAGCACCCAAGGCGAACACGATTTGAGCATCGAACGCGTCAACCAGCGCGCCCAGGATATCGAAGGCAAGCTGCCAAAGCTCAAAACGCTCTTCGAGCAGGGGAAGATCATGCTCTGCATGGTGCAGGACTACTGGAAGGGTAGCTACCGGGAGGTGCCGTATTGGGCGATCGGTGCGGTGGCGCTGGCGCTGCTGTATGTGCTGAACCCGGTGGATGTCCTGCCAGACATGCTGCTAGGGGTGGGTTATTTGGACGACGCGACCGTTGTGGCTTTCTGCCTAAAGCTGGTCCAGCGGGAGATCGAGCGCTACCAGGAGTGGGTGGTGGCGAGGGCGAAAGCTGGTGGCAGCAAGGTGGTGGATGTGTAGCCCGACTCTCCTGAACTGGGATCACTCAGGAGAGCATTAAGCGCACGGATGGATCAGCGTCGTTCGGCTCGGTTCCGGGTGGCCAAGCTACCCACAAAAAACCGCCGTGCAGGGACGCTGCACGGCGGTGGATCAAACGAGATCTTATTTCGGCTTACTTGGCAGCGGCGCCATAGACCTGAACTTCACAGTAGTGGTTCATGTCGTTGCTGGTGTTGCCGTTGCTCCAGAGGCGCACGTAGCGTCCTTTGACACCCTTGCCATCAATGATGCGGCCATGATTGGTTTCGACGTAGGCAGGATCACCGCCTTTGCCCATGGCGGAAGTGTCGTCATTGTCGGAGTTCCAGAGGGTGGTGACACCAGTCTTGAACTCAGCATCGTCAGACACCTGCACGAGCACGTCAATGTAGGCCTGGGCCTGCTTGTGGTAGTGCCACATGGCGATCTTGTAGATGTTGGCCGGGGCTTCGAGATCGATCTGCACCCACTGCTTACCGGGCATGAGCTCGACGAAAGAGCCATCAGCGCCGTCGGCGTCGCCGTCGGTGACGAGGGTGAGGTCGCCAATGATCGGAGCGGCGTCAGAGCTGCTGACTTTCTTGCCTTTGGCAAGGTTGGTGGTGCCCTTCGGGACCTGGATAGAGAGAATCGGCTTGTAAGTGCCGGGCTTTTCGAGGTTTGGCAGCTCAGCAGGCACGGGGGTGCCGATGAACATGGGCTTGGGGAAGTCGAGCTTGATTTCTTCAAGGTCACCAGCGGGGACAGCAGCGGCTGGAGCGGCACCTTCGGCCTTGGATTCTTCTTTCTTGCCGCAAGAAGCAAGGGTGAGGGCGAGCGCGAGGCCCGTGAGGATGTGGATGCGGTTTTTCATGGGGGAAGTGAATGGATGCTGGATACGAAATGTTAGTTCCTGGATGCAGGAGGTTTATGCCTGGAAGTCTTCGGGTTTGAAGATGTATTTGCCGCCGTTCTGGATGGACTCATAGGCCTTCAGCACGGTGACGCAGGATTTGAAGGCATCGACGACGTTGCAGGTGAGGTGCGCGGCCTTGTTTAATTGCACGGCCTCAATGAAGTTCTGCACATGAGGGGAGTGCGGCTTGCGGCTGAGCTTCACCCCGAGTTCCCACTGGGCCAGGGCCTTACTTTCTCGGACGTCGGCGACGCTGACTGAACCATAGGATGGAGGCTTGGGCTTTTCCCAGTCGCGGGGATGTTCCCAGAACTTGTTCTTGGCTTTGTCAGCCGCCTTGAGGATGGGTGGATTTTCTCCACCGGCGAACTCGTCCCATGCCTGGCCGGGTTCGGCGTAGAGCTGATTGCCCGCAGTGTCGAGTTCGGAGATGAGGGCGGTGCCACCGATGCCCATGTGCTTTTCATAGGCGCCCTGGGATCCGGTGGTGGTCAGCACCTGATAGTAGGCGCGGAGGGCTCCTGCAGGCGTCTTGAATTCGTAAATGCACATGACGTTGTCAGGCAGCTCGAACTTCGGCTTGCCCTCGGTGCCGTCAAAGTAATCGACGCCACCGGAAGCCATCACGGAGACAGGAGTGGAGTCATACATCCAGTTGAACATGTCAATCTGGTGCGCACCGAGGTCGGAGAGAGGACCGCCGCCGAACTTGGAGAAGAAGCGCCAGTTGCGGAACTCCTCAATGCTGGCGTAACCGTTCTTGGCGAGCACGTCGGCAGGGATGTCGTAGCCTTTGACGGCACCCTGAGGGGCGCTGCCAGACACGCCGCGGTTCCACTGAGCGTAAGAATGGGTGATTCTGCCCAGCATCTTGCCAGGCTTGATGACGTTGTCGCGCAGATTGATGTAACGCGGGTTCGAATGGCGCTGGTGGCCGATCTGGAAGATGCGGTCGCCGAACTCCTTGCCAGCGCGAACCATGTCGCGGGCACCTTCGATGGTGTTGCTCATCATCTTCTCGCAGTACACATGCTTGCCCTTGGAGAGGCAAAGACGCGAGTACGGAGCGTGCAGGAAGTCAGGCGTGGCAATGAAGACCGCTTCAATCGAAGGCTCTTTGTCGAGCATCTCACTGACGTCCTCGTAGATTTTGACCTCGCCTTCGACCTGATGCTTATTTTCACCGAGGAACCCGCCACGAGTCTTCGCGACGGAGAATTTCCAGATGTCGCACATGGCGACCCACTGGACGCCAGGAACATCTTTAGAGGCGACTCGAAGAGCGTTGCCCTGCGCACCGCAGCCGACAAGGGCACACTTGATGGTGCGGCCAGGCGCGGCCTGCTGGGCGACGGCGGTTTTGCTGGTTGCAAGGTACAGGCCGCTGCTGGTGAGGGCGCTGGTGCGGAGGAAGCCGCGGCGGTCCATGAAGCGGGACAGCGGCGCTGTGGATGAAGGGAGTGGCTGGGAATTCATAGGGGGCAATTAGGCGCGTGGGTTCACGAGCTTTTACGACCGAAGGACGTTATTCGGCCTTCTTGCGGGACAAAATTCCATCAAGGGAGAAAGTCTTCGCCTTTGAGGTCACGAGCGCTGCGGCCACGATCAGAATGGAGAGACCGATGTTGGTCACCATTTCGGTATCATCCGGCAGGGCGGCCAGACCGAAGCCCAGCATCAAGAATACCAAGCCAGCAGCCAGCAGACCGAGCTCCGTGAAAAGGCCAATGGCGACCCAGATGCCGACAGGAATGAGAATGTAGCCAATCGTAGCGGCGAAGCCTTGGCATGCGGCCTCGGGGAGGAAGCTGTTGTCAGACATGAGCTTGGCCAGCGGCTCGGTCTTCCTGGCGTAATTATCGAGACCGAACGTGGTTGTCGAGCCGTTGCCCCAGCGGAACTTGTCCAGACCCGCCATAAAAAGACGCATGCCAACCCAAAGACGAAGGAGAAGGTGCGCATAGGCGTAGCCAGAATTGCTGCAGCACTTGGAGGAAGAAGAGTCAGACATGAGTAGGTTGGGTTGCGGGTTGAGGGAGGAAGGGGTGCGATTCTGAACCGTTGGACTTGAAAATCCAGCAGAATTTAGAATCCGAGTCATTCGAGATTGTGAACCCACGCAGCCGATGAAAATGCTGCAGCGCAAGACTGGCAACTCAGCGTGTTTCTCGGGCTTTCAGCTCACAGTGCTTGCCATTGACAGAGGAACCGCTTAATAAAGGATCGTTAATTGAACTCTCCCTCCGCAAACATGAGCTCCCTCTCCTCTCCCAAGCTTCCCGCTCAAGGCATTCTCGAACCCCTCGGCGAGGAGGATCGCGACATCCTCAGCGGCTACGGCGAATTTCTGCCTGTGCAGCCCGGCCAGCACCTCATCGAAGAAGGCATGCAGCAAAACAGTCTGTTCTTTGTCGCCTCTGGCAAATTCCACGCCACGGCCATGCGCGGCGGTCACAAGGTGCTGCTCGGTTCCATTCAAAAAGGCGAGACTGTCGGCGAGATCAACCTTCTCGATCCCAATGTTGCCAGCGCCACCGTCACAGCAGTAGAATTCTCTCAGGTCTGGCGAATTGATGGCGAGAGCCTTGAAGGCTACATCAACGAGTATCCACGTGCTGCTGCTTGGTTGCTCATCGGCGTGGGTCGCACCATCGCACACCGCCTGCGCTCCGTGAACGAGAAGATCGCAGCCTTTTACAGCGCCTAACATTCAGCCACCGGGGTTAAACCTCCGCCTTGGGTGCTTCGTTCATTGCGGAAACAGGGTCTTGGTGGGACGTTGAAATCACATGTCGGGTCTGCTGCCATTTCCCTCAGAAACTTGGCTGGATGCTATCCAGGCCATTATTCTTCTCACCGCAGGCCACGCGCTCATGGACTACCCGCTTCAGGGCGAGTTCCTCTCCACCTGCAAAAACCGCCACTTGCTGGCCGAGCGCAAAGATCCCACCCGGCCTGTCTCCATCTGGCCGATCTGTATGACCGCTCACTGCCTGCTCCACGCTGTCATGGTCTGGGCCATCACCGGCTGCTTCATCCTCTGTCTCGTCGAACTGGTCCTGCACTGGGTCATTGATTTCGCCAAGTGCGAAAGCTGGACCACCTTCGATCAGGATCAGTGGCTTCACATCATCTGCAAGATCGGCTACGTCGTCGTGGCCATGCTCGTTTAGGACCGCCAGTCCAAAGTTTCAGGTTTCAAGTTTGTGACTGCGCGTCGATTCATGTCGGGCGACAACTTGAAACCTTAAACCTGTAACTTGAAACTCCGAGCGTATGCAGCGCACCGCCATTTTAAACGTCGTCGGCCTCACCACGAGGCTCATCGGTGAGCACACTCCAGCGATCCGTGCCTTCATCGAGCGCAACCGCTCCACGCTCATCGAGCCAATCCTGCCCGCCGTCACCTGCACGGCCCAGGCCACCTATTTGACCGGCAGACTGCCGCGCGATCACGGCGCCGTCGCCAACGGCTGGTATGACCGCGAGTACGCCGAGCACCGCTTTTGGAAACAGCCCGAACAGCTCATGCAGGGCGAAAACCTGTGGGAGGCGCTCCGCCGAGTCGATCCACAGTTCACCTGCGCGAAGCTCTTCTGGTGGTACAACATGTACTCCACGGCAGACATCTCCATCACCCCGCGTCCGCTATATCCCGCCGATGGCCGCAAGGTGTTCGACATCCACACGCAGCCCATGCCGCTGCGGGACCGCATCAAAAAAGACCTCGGCCCCTTCCCCTTCCGCAGCTTCTGGGGCCCCGGCTCCGACATCCAATCCTCCCTCTGGATCGCCGAGAGCGCCAAATGGATCGAGGAAAAGCACTGGCCCGGCCTCTCGCTCGTTTATCTCCCGCATCTCGACTACAACCTCCAGCGCGTCGGCCTCGACATGGAGAAAATCCGTTTCGACCTGCGCCAGATCGACAACATCGTCGGCGATCTCATCCGCTTCTACGAAACGCGGAACATCAAGGTCGTCCTCCTCTCCGAATACGGCATCACCAACGTCGAGCAGCCCGTGCACTTGAACCGCGTCTTCCGCGAACGCGGCTGGCTCAGCATCAAAGACGAGCTGGGGCGCGAAACGCTCGACCTTGGCGGTTCTAAGGCCTTCGCCATCGCCGATCATCAGATCGCCCATGTTTATGTCAACGATCAAAGCCTCCTCGCC
>JAJTDU010000085.1:0-19644 GCA_021298725.1 Verrucomicrobiaceae bacterium
GATCGGCCGCAAGTCGATGCTGGTGACGACGCTCATGCTCATGGGCGTGGCGACGGTCTTGATCGGCCTGCTGCCGACCTATTCGCAGATCGGTGTGTGGGCTCCGATCCTGCTCGTGCTGCTGCGTTTTGTTCAGGGTTTTGGTGTTGGCGGCGAATGGGGCGGTGCGGTGCTGATGGCCGTGGAGCATGGCGCTCAGGGCCGTCGTGGCTTCTACGCGAGCTGGGTGCAGGCCGGTGTGCCGGTAGGACTGCTGCTGGCAAACGCGGTCTTCATGCTCGCCTCGTCGATGGATGAAAAAGCCTTCCTCTCCTGGGGCTGGCGCGTGCCGTTTCTGCTCGGCGTGCTGCTGCTCGGTGTCGGCATGTTCATTCGGCTGAAGATCATCGAGAGTCCGGTCTTCACGCAGGCCCAAATGGAGGATGCAGGCCCTAAAGTGCCGATCCTGGCCGTGCTGCGTGATCATCCGCGCAACGTGCTGCTCGCCATGGGCGCACGCTTTGCGGAGAACGCGTTCTTCTACATCTTTACCGTACTCGTGCTGAGCTACGGCTCGCAGCAGCTCGGCATGCCGAAGGCCACGCTGCTCAATGCGGTGCTGATCGGCTCTGCGGTGCAATTGATCGTCATCCCATGCTTCGGAGCACTCTCGGATCACGTCGGTCGGCGGCCGGTGTATCTCGGCGGCGCGTTCTTCCTGATGCTGTTCGCGTTTCCCTTCTTCTGGATGATCGAATCACGTCAAACCGTGCTTGTCGTGTTGGCGGTCGTGATTGGTCTCATCGGCCATGCGGCGATGTATGGCCCGCAAGCGGCGTTCTTTTCGGAGCTGTTCGGCACCCGCGTGCGTTACAGCGGTGCCTCACTCGGTTATCAGCTCGCCTCACCGCTGGCGGGTGGGCTAGCACCGCTCATCGCCACCGCGTTGCTGGATCAAAGCGGCGGCAGGCCATGGTCTGTGGCGCTGTATCTGATTTTCATGGCGGTGATCACGCTGATCTCGGTGTGGCTGGCCGAGGAGACGAACAAGAAGGCGCTGTGAGGTCGCGCCCTGCGTCCAATTCCGCCCAAAACCTGTCCAATCAGCCCTGACGAACCAGTTGCACGACGCCCGGTTCCGTCTCCCTTGCACGCCCTACCATGAACGAAGCCTTCCCAGACATTCAGAAAATTCAATTCGAAGGACCGAAGAGCCGCAACCCGCTCGCCTTCAAGCACTACAACGCCGACGAAATCGTGGGCGGTAAAAAGATGCGCGATCATCTGCGCTTCGGCGTCGCCTACTGGCACGCCATGCGCAACTCGCTCTCCGATCCCTTCGGCGGCGGCACCGCCCAGCGTCCTTGGGATGACGGCAGCAACTCCGTCGCCAACGCGCAGCGTCGCGTGTGGGCCTGCTTCGAGTTCATGGACAAACTCGGCGTGGATTACTACTGCTGGCACGATCGCGATGTCGCGCCTGAACTCGATACGCTGGCCGAAAGCAACGCCGCTTTCGACGCCGTCGCCGACGAACTCGAAAAAGCGCAGAAGCAGACCGGCAAGAAGCTCCTCTGGGGCACCGCCTGCCTGTTCTCCCATGCCCGTTATTGCCAGGGTGCCTCCACCAGTCCGAACGCCGGCGTCTTCGCCTACGCTGCCGCTCAGGTGAAGAAGGCCATGGACGTCACGCATCGCCTCGGCGGTGAAGGCTACACCTTCTGGGGTGGCCGCGAAGGCTACGCCACGCTTTGGAAAGATCGGCTTCAAAGGCCAGTTCTACATCGAGCCGAAGCCGCGTGAACCCTCCACGCACCAGTACGACTCCGACGCCGCCGCCTGCTTGAACTTCCTGCGCGAGCACAACCTCATGGAGCACTTCAAGCTCAACCTTGAGACCAATCACGCCACCCTCGCCGGCCACAGCATGCGTCATGAGATGCAGGTCGCCATCGCCGCGAACGCGCTCGGCTCCGTCGATGCCAACACGGGCGACACGCTCATCGGCTGGGACACCGACCAGTTCCCGACGAACATTTACCTCACCACCGAGATCATGCTCGAAGTCCTGCGCATGGGCGGCCTGACCACTGGCGGCCTCAACTTCGACGCCAAGTGCCGTCGCGAATCCTTCGAACCCGTCGATCTCTTCCACGCCCACATTGGCGGCATGGACGCCTTCGCCCGCGGCCTCAAAGTCGCTCACGCGATGATCGAGGACGGTCGCATCAACACCTTCATCAAACAACGCTACGCCACCTACGACACCGGCATCGGCGCCAAGATCGAGAAAGGCGAAGTCGGCTTTGAAGAACTCGAAGCCCACGTCCTCGCCAACGGCGAGCCTCTGCTCGGCAGCGGCCGTCAGGAGATGCTGGAGAACTTGGTGAACGAGTACCTCTGAGCCACACAACACGCCCATCAACGGGGAAACCCGGCTGCTGGGGTTGAATTCAAATCCCAACGCGAGGCGGTCGGCAACGACCGCCTCGTTTTTTAGCCCGGAATGACTCGGTTTATTCGCTTCACGTCCGATTCATCCTACGCCTGACCCAGGGCACTTTGGCTTCTGGGTTGGTGGTGGAAGGTCACGGCGGATTGAACTCGCGTCGGGTCAGGCTTTAGTATCGACATCTGATTCTGCCATTGGGTCAAGCTCGACTCCTAAGCTGTAGCCCCCAGAGTCTTCAAATGGCTTTACCTTCAGACAACCGACGAAAGCCTGTTCCAGTATTCCTGCCACTCTCTCCGGATCAAGCGATGAAACGTCGAGCGAGTTCCGCGCGTGACTGAGCAATGGCTCTAGGTTGATGTCAACGAGGCGCTGGAGCTGGGCGAAATCGAACTGGTCGTGATCAAAGGACAGAATCCCTTTATCGATGTGTGCGTCTTCTATGTGATACGAATCGACCCTGCCAGCTTGTCCTTGCCATGAGACAAGGAGTCGTGTGTCGGCGTGCTTCGCTCGATGGATAGTGAGTCCGTCCACCAGCACTTCCATCAAGCTGCGGTCGGTATCATCAGGATGTTCGGCGATAGGACCCTGAGGTATTGATTTTTTTTGTGAGAATGGCCACATATTTTCAGGCAGAACAGTGAAGAGGGTTAACAGATTGCGAGCTTTGTCGTCAACGCTTTCGTCCAAGCTACCACGAGATGTGCCCTGCTTGGTTGCGTAACGCGTTCCCAACGGCCACCGGGACGGTCGCCCTACTTGCGGCTCAGCTTGTAAAACAGCCAGCCGTCGATGCCGAGGAAGATGACGTTCGGCAGCCACATGATGAGGTGGGGCATGGCCGCCGGTTTGTCGTTGAGCGTGTCTGCCAGGATGATGAAGACGATGTACACCGTGGCGGTGATCAAGCTGAGCGCGAAGCCCGAGGAGGTCTCGCGGCGCTGCGCGGTGACGCCGAGTGGGATGCCCACGAGGGCGAAAGTGAAGCAGGCCAGCGAGAAACTGTAGCGCTTGCTCAGCTCGGTGAGCGAGAGGGAGCGCGTCACTGGAGTGAGTGGCTCGCCGGTAAAGGTGTCCTTCCATGTGCGCACCTCCTCGGCAAGGGCGCTGGTGCTTTTCATGCTGGCGTTCACGCGCACGGCGTCCTTCTGCATCTCGGAGAGTGGAAACTCGATGGGAAACTCGGCCAACCCGAGCGGTTTCGGCGCGGTAGGCGTGCCATCGGCATTCGCGGCTTGGAGATGCTCGATGCTGGCATCTTTCAGCAGCATGTTGAAGTCCAGCTTGCCCGGCATCGTCTCGATCAGGCCGCTTTTGGCGCGAATGTAGCTGCCAGCTCTCGCGCCACTGTCCAACTTGATGATGTGGAGGTCGCTGAGCGTTTTGTCATCGCGCTTGCCGGTGTAGATGCGGTAGCCGGGCACGCGTTCCAGTACCTGGCCCTCTTGGAAAAGCGTCTCGGGATTCTGTACGGCCACCTCGTAAAACAGCCGCTTCATGCGGTCCTTCGAGGCCGGGGCGAGGCTGACGTTCACCCACAGGCAGAGGCCGCTGAGCAGCAGCGCCAGCACAAAGATCGGCGCGCAGATGCGCTTCATGGACATGCCGGTCATGCGCAGCGAAACGAGCTCGTTGTCCGCGGAGAGGCGGCCGAACACCAGCAGGATCGCGGTCAGAAAGGCCCAGGGAATGGTGAAGATGAGCGAGAACGGAATGACCAGCGTCACGAACTCCAAAATCACCGATAGCGGCAGCTCGGTGTTCCCCAGCAGCTCGTCGAGCTTCTTGTACACATTTCCCAGCACCATCACCCCGCTGAGAAGCGCCACGCCGATGAGCGTGGCGGATCCAACCTGGCGGCCGAGGTAGCGGTCAAAAATGCGCGGAAACATGTGCGTTGGAGGCTAGCGAGATGTGAACGCCGGGCAATTTGAGATTGCCTGTGGCTGGCAGCGGGAGGTGTTTTTGAGGTGCGCGGTGTTTTCTCCGCTGTGACCACATTTTGACTTGGCGAGGCGCTGAATCGAGGACGAGAAAGAGTCGCGGCAGCTACGCGGGATTGGAGGACATGTCTTGACCTCTTGACCACACCTTGACCTGCCCCTACGTCATCCCATGGCCCTCAAGGCGATCATTCACAAAGCCAGCGTCTCGTTTTCGGATCTCGACCAGAACGTGTACCGGGATCATGAGGTCACGCTGGCGCGGCATCCTTCGGAAACAGAGGAGCGGATGCTCGTGCGGCTCCTGGCGTGGGTGCTGAATGTGCCGGAGAACAACGACCTGGGAACGCTGGAGTTTGGCAAGGATCTGTGGGAGTCGGATGAGCCAGCGCTGCTCCAAAATGACCTGACGGGCCTGCGCATGCATGAGATCGAACTCGGCCAGCCGGAGGAAAAGCGGCTGGTGCGGGCCTGCGGGCGATCGAAGCAGGTGACCGTTTACTGCTATTCAAACAATGCAGCGGCATGGTGGGCCGGGGTGACGGGCAAGCTGGCCCGCGTGAGCAACTTGAGAGTTTGGCAGCTCCCAGCAGACCCTGTGAAGGCACTCGCTGACTTGGTGGATCGTGCGATGACGCTGCAAATCACGGTGCAGGAAGGCATCATCACAGTGGATGGCGGCGGGAAGAGCGTGGAGCTGACGCCAGTCCGGCTGTTTGGGGCGGAGGGGGGAAGAAGTTAGAAGTTGTGCTACCGCAGGAGTGCTTCCGAAGAGGCTTTTCCATGAGAAAATCAGCTTCAAGGATTGCGCCTGGCAGGAAGGCTACGGTGCCTTCACGATCAGCCAATCGCACATTCCACGCACGATCCGCTTCGTTCAGAACCAGCATCAACATCACGCCAAAGCCACCTTCGAGGTCGAATACCGCCAGTTCCTCCACATCCGCGAGATCAGCCGATGAGGGTTACATTTTCGGCTGGCCCTCTCACGTAGCGACACAGGACGATGGCCGTGGGTTTCAACCCACAGGCACCTGTCGTTCCCCAGTCGATACCATAAAGAGCGTGTCACGACGCGCCGAATCGACAAACGTCACATCGTGGCACACCGAAACGGTGGATTGAAATTCACGGCTATCGTCCGTGACCGCTCACGCGGTCAGGTCACAGCCCCAAATCCGTCACCGCGCCGAGGCTGGCGCTGGTGCAGAGTTTGGCATACTTCGCCAGCACACCGCGTGTGTAGCGCGGCTTGGGCTGCTTCCATTTGGCGAGACGATCTTTGAGTTCCTTGGCAGGAATGCCCAGCGTGATGCTGCGCTTTTCAGCGTCGATGGTGATCGGGTCGCCATTCTTGATGACGGCAATCGGGCCGCCCACGAAAGCTTCTGGTGTGACGTGGCCAACGACAAAACCGTGGCTGCCGCCGCTGAAACGACCATCCGTGATGAAGGCGACATCTTTGCCGAGGCCCTTGCCCATGATGGCGGAGGTCGGTGACAGCATCTCACGCATGCCGGGACCACCTTTCGGGCCTTCCATGCGCACGACGATGACGTGTCCTTTCTTGACCTTGTCATTCAAGATGGCCTGCAATGCGGTTTCCTCGGACTCGAACACGATGGCCTTGCCTTCAAACTTGAGACCTTCTTTGCCAGAGATTTTGCCAACGGCACCTTCGGGGCAGAGGTTGCCTTTGAAGATGACGAGGTGGCTGTCCTTCTTGATCGGATCGCTCAGCGGACGAACGATGGTCTGGCTCTTCGGCCAGAAGATCTTGGAGTTCTTCATGTTCTCCTTCACCGTCTTGCCGGTGACGGTCAGACAGTCGCCGTGCATGAGGCCTTCGTTCACCAGGATGCGGATGAGGGGAACGGTCCCGCCGATTTTCACGAGGTCGTTCATGAAATACTTGCCGCTGGGCTTGAGGTCGCCGAGCACGGGCACCTTTTTGCCGATGCGGGTGAAGTCATCAATGCCGAGTTTCACGCCTGCTGCATGCGCCATGGCGATGAGGTGCAGGACAGCGTTCGTGCTGCCGCCGAGTGTGATGATGAGGGTGATGGCGTTTTCAAAGGCCTCTTTCGTCATGATGTCGCGGGGCGTGATGCCCTTCTTGATCATGTTCATCACCGCGGCACCGGCGTCGAAGCAGTCGATCAGCTTGTCGTTGCTCACCGCAGCTTGGGCACCGGAGTTGGGCAGGCTCATGCCCATGGCCTCGATGGCGCTGGCCATGGTGTTGGCGGTGTACATACCGCCGCAGGAGCCTTCGCCTGGGATGGAGTGCTCCTCGATGTCCGCAAGCTGCTTGTCGCTGATCTTGCAGTTCGCATGCTGGCCCACGGCCTCAAAGACGGTGACGATGTCCGCGTCCTTCTTTTCGGGACCCACACAGCCTGGCAGGATGGTTCCACCATAGACAAACACCGCCGGGCGGTTCATGCGGGCGATGGCGATCATGCAGCCAGGCATGTTTTTGTCACAACCACCGATGGCGACATAGCCATCCAGGCCTTCGCAGCCGACGACGGTTTCAATGGAATCAGCAATGACCTCACGGGAAACGAGCGAGTACTTCATGCCCTCCGTGCCCATGGAGATGCCGTCGGAAATGGTGATGGTGTTGAAGATCACGCTTTTGCCACCCGCAGCATCGACACCCTTTGCGGCCTCTTTGGCCAAGCGGTCGATGTGCATATTGCACGGCGTGACCATGCTCCAGGTGCTGGCGATGCCGATCTGCGACTTCTGGAAATCTTCACGCTTGAAGCCTACTGCGTGCAGCATCGCCCGGCTGGCGGCACGCTCTGGCCCATCGACGACGATGGCGCTATGTTTGCGGTGCAGGGATTCTTTGGAGGCGGCTTTTTTCGGCATGACGTGGGGTGTTGGGCGGCCAAAATGGCAGACGCCCGCTTGCGTGCAAGCGGCCTTTGCGGCAGCACCCGCGCTGTGTTTGGCAGGAACCGCATGGTGTCAGCGCTTTTTCGGCGCGTTGAAGTTCGGGTGAAAATCCACGCCACTTTTGCCCTGCTCGCCACCGCCTCAACTATGATGGCGGCAGATCCTGCTGCGCCGCTGGATTTCAATCTCTACATGCAGGGCAAGTATGTCTATGAGCGCAACTGCATCGTCTGCCACGGCCTGCGTGGCGATGGCAACGGCGAGATGAGTCCCACCCTGAAGCCGAAACCGCGCTCCTTTCGGGAAGGCATGTTCAAGTTCCGCACCACGCCGCACGGCATGTTGCCCACAGACGATGATCTGCGCCGCAGCATCACCCGTGGCCTCAGCGGCACCGCCATGGGCATGTTCAGTCACCTCTCAGCGGAGGAATTGGATGCCGTCATCACTTATGTGAAGTCCTTTTCCCGCCGCTGGCGCAAGGCAGAAAACCACGCGCTCGCGGTGCCTCTACCGTCGCCGCCCGAGTGGTTCAAAACATCCGTGGACCTCAAAACGCATGCCCAGTCCGGCCAAAACCTCTTCGGGCTAAACTGCGCTGCCTGTCATGGCGAAAAAGCGGATGGCAAAGGCCCCGCCGCCATGGCTTTGAAGGACATCTGGGGCGTGCCAGCGGCCCCGTCAGATCTCCGCCAGCCGCACCTACGCTGTGGAGACACGCCGGCGGATCTGTTCCGCATCCTTGCCACCGGCCTGAACGGCACACCGATGGCCAGTTTCGACCAAACTCTCACAGAAGCTCAGCGTTGGGACATCATCGCCCACCTCATGAGCATCCGCTTGCCCTCCGGGCCGGTGTTGGGTGCGGCAGCGCCGACTTCTCCGTAAATCAGCTGGGTAGGGCTTGGGGACGGTCAGCGTGATGCCCATGCGGCAGATGATGCCGTCTGGATTTCATCACAAGCTGGTGCAACGAGGCTACTTTTTACCAGTCAGGCGATTCCACAGACTACGAGCCCCCGTGGGTGACTGCGCATCGCGTTGAGGCTGGTTTTGGGGCCGGGGAGCGGACTGGCTGGAGGACGGACGCCGGTTGTCCCGGCGCTGACCTTCGGGGCGACCGCCGCCTTGTCCTGATGGGCCACCGCCTTGACGCGGGCCGCCCTGGGCTTGTGGGCGGCGCTGCTGTTGCTGAAACGGGCGCTGATTGCGCCGCTCAGGGCGGTCATCGGTCAGCGGCTGAGGTGCGGCGTTGTAGTTGAAGCCTTCGGCTCTTTTGCGCACGAGACCGCGACCGATGAAGCGCTCCAGCTTGCGCACGTCGTCGAGTTCATCCGGGGAGACGAAGCTAATCGCGTCGCCGATAGCCTGGGCGCGGCCGGTGCGGCCGATACGGTGAACGTAATCTTCCACGATGTGCGGAAAGTCGAAATTCACGACGTGGGAGATGCCGTCCACGTCAATGCCACGCGCGGCGATGTCGGTGGCGACGAGGACACGCACCTTGCCTGTCTTGAAGTCGTCCAGGGCACGCAGGCGCTGGTTTTGCGAGCGGTTGGCGTGCAGCGTGGCGCATTTCACACCGGTTTGTTCGAGCTTTTTGGCGATCTTGTCCGCGCCGTGCTTCGTGCGGCTGAAGACGAGCACCATCTGCATCTTTTCATCTTCCAGCAGATGTGAGAGCAGCGGCATTTTGAGGTGCTTGTGAAGTTCATAGACGAGCTGCGTCACTGTTTCGGCCGGATTGGCGCGTTTGCCGATCTGGACGATCTTTGGCGTGCGCTGGAACTCATGCGTGAGGCTTTCGATCTCCTTCGAGAGCGTGGCGGAGAACATCAGCGTTTGGCGCTTCTTCGGCAGTTGCTGGAGGATGCGGCGGATGTCCGGCAGGAAGCCCATGTCGAGCATGCGGTCGGCCTCATCGAGCACGAGGTATTCGAGCTGGGAGAAATCCGCGCAGCGTTGGTCCATCAGATCGAGCAGACGGCCCGGACAGGCGATGACGATGTCGCTGCCGGCACGCAGGGCGTCCTTCTGCGGCTTTTCGCCGACGCCGCCATACACTTTGGCAATCTTCAGTGGCAGGTGCCGTGCATAAGCGAGCACGTTTTCCTCGATCTGTGCCACGAGTTCTCGCGTGGGGGCAAGCACGAGCACGCGGGTGCGACGGCGCTGGCCCTGGGGAATTGGATCTGCCGTCAGACGGGTCAGAATTGGCAAGGTGAAGGCGGCGGTCTTGCCAGTGCCGGTCTGCGCGATGCCAATCACATCCCCACCCTGAATGACCACCGGAATGGCCGCCGATTGAATCGGCGTGGGTTCCGTGTAACCGGCTTCTTGGATGGCTTGGAGGATGTGTGGGTCGAGGCCGAGGGCTTGAAAGGACATTGCACGCTCATACGCGTGCAGAAGGCAAGAAGCGAGGCGTTTCAGTGGCCCAGTGGCCAGATTGGACGGGTTACTTGGCAGCGTCCGCCATGCGCTACCGATGCCACGCGGTCTGCGCACGCCGTAGTCGTCGCTTGGGAAAAACATCCGGCCTGCCGAGGGTGAAGATGTGCAGCCTCTTGACCATCCAGCGGCTCACACGGCGTTCTTTAACGAGGCGGGCGATCAATTCGTCGTCATCCAGCATCAAAGCCGCCGTCACGAATTACCTCATCCCTCGCATTCAGCACCCGTTCCCGCTTCGGGAAAGGCGGGCTTCGGCGCGCATGAAAAGATCCATCCAGTTTCTCACTTTCGATGGCAACACTCCATTTGATTAAGCGATCTAAATCATGTTAGTTGGTTGTTAGTCGCGTAATTTTCGTTCTTAACCCGTAACTCCCACCCTAATGACCAGACTGGCATTTGTTCTCGATGGTGGGCGCGAGGTGATCATTCCTCTGGCTGGAGACATGCCGCTCGGGCGTCTGGCCGAGGTGACGGCAGCGGTGGAGGATGCCCAGGCATCCCATCAGCAGTGGGAGGAGTCCTTGCGGCGGCTGGAAGCCGAATATCAGCACAAAACCGAGGTGCTGCGGGAGATCACTGCACAGCATGAGGTCAAAGCCAGCGAAGTCCGCCGTCTAAAAGCGGCAGAGGCTGCCGCACGGAGCGAGCTTGAATCCCTGACTGGTAGGAAGGACGAGACGCTGACGCAGCTCCAGGAGTTCAGCGGCAGATGCGCGGTAGATCAAGCTCGGGCAGAGGTGTTGAGCCGGGAACTCAGCGCCTTGACGGAGCGCTGCCTGGCGGAACGGGAAGAGGCGGAACACCACGAATCCCTGACCAAGGCAGCGAAGCATGAACTCGGGCTGCTGGAACTGCGGAGCCAAAAGGTCGAGGCAGAGCTCCAAAACCGCAGTCATGAACTTGAAAGCTCCGAGGAAAAGCTGCGGCACGCTCACGCCCTGAGTGGCCCACGCCGCGCACCGACATGCCGAGATGGATCTGCATGCGGTTCAGGCGGATTTAAAGATCCATCAAGATCGGCTTGCAGACACGCAGAGTGCGTATGCCATCGTTCAAGCCCGGTTTAACGACACGAATGAGAAACTCTCCGCTACAGAGCTGGATCTCGATGCTAGGCAGCAAGTACTGGGCTGCACCGGACAGTCACTCGACCTAGCCATCGGCAGGCTCAGCGCCACGGAACACACGTTGGCCGCTGCGGTGCAGAGTTTGGCTTCGGTGGAGGAAAAACTCGCCGCCGTCGGCCAGCGGTTTGATTTTTCAGTCCAGGCGCTCGCCGCCACGGAGGAAGATCTCGCCTGCGGTCAAGACCTGCTCTGTGACATGCGGCAGCAACTGACCGCCACCGAGGCTGCCCTTTTTAGGACCACTCAATCGTTGCAAGATACGCGCCAAAAACTCACCGCCATCGAGCAGCAGCACGCCGAGGCCACCACCCAGCTTGCCTGCCAGCAGCAGCAGGTGGCCGCCTCAGCAGCCCGGCACGCGGAAATTCAGGCAGCAGTTTCTCTTGGCGCGGCCAAGATCGCCAGCTTTGAGGGCACTCTCGATCGTCTCAAGGAGGAGGAAGCCGCGATTCAGTCACGCATCGAAACGCTCAGCACTGAGGAACAAGAGCTGCGCTCCGGCCTGCAAGGCCTTGGCGCGGCAGAGCGCACCGTACGTGCCCGCTACGAGGAGACCCGCTCCATCGCCGAGGAGGCAGAAAAAGAGCGCCTTACTCGGGATGAGGAACTCAACCGCAACGCGGCGGCCGTCCGGCTGGAGCTTGCGGAACTGGAAACGCGACTCATCCCCCTGCGCGACTGGAAGGAGCATATGGACCAGTGCCAGGCCCGCCTCACTGGCCTGCCGCCAGACTCCTTGGAGGCGCGCAATCTGCGCAATGAAATCGAAATGGCCATGGCCGGGCTGCGTCACCTGCTTTCCTGCGTCCCCCAGAGCCGCGCACGCTCCATGTCTTCCCAGTCCTCTTCTGGCACGGGCCTTGAGGCGGCCCTCAATGCCCGCCTCAATCGCCTGCGTGAGACCATGCAGCGTGAGGAAAGCCGTCTGGACTTCCTCCGCCAGGAGCGTGAGCGTCAGGAACTGCGCTCACGTACCCGCCCAGCCATCGCCCCTGCGCTGCGCGATCAGGAGTCCAAAATTCGTCTCGCCGAGGAGCAGCTCGCCATCACCGAGACCAAGATCAAACACGCCGCCGTCGAGGAGCAAAACTACCGCGATAAAATCGCCGCCCTGAGCCTACAACTCGCTGAGCTGCGCACGGAATTCAGCAACGCCCCCGAGACGAGCGCGCCCTTGGCATCTTGAATGCGAAGGCGATTGCCTGATTACCCAAAAAAGCGGTTGATGCGACTCTGATTCCGCCGCAACGGCATAAACCCATGGCCAAGCTCACATTCGTTCTTGAAGACGGACAAGAGGAGGTTCCGCTCGCGAATCGCCTGACACTCGGTCGTGCCGAAGACAATGACGTGGTCGTCGATGACGAGCGCCTTTCCAAGCATCACGCCGAAGTCATCTGCCATCCTGACGGCCGCGTGGAGGTTCGGGATCTGGGCTCCACCTCCGGCACGCTGGTGAATGACGAAAGCGTCGAGAGCCGCATCCTCCGCCATGGCGACACGCTGGCATTCGGCCCGCTCACAGCAGTGCTCGACCTTGAAGAGGCCGACGCTCCAGTCGAGGAAACTAGAGAGCGATCAGCCTCGAACAATCACCTCAAGCCTCCGGCGGAGGAGCAACAACGCCTTCAAGACGAGGTGGAGGCCGTCCGGCAAGAACTCGCCGAGTGGCGGCTGCGTGCTGAGCAAGAACGCACCGCCCACGAAACCCGCTTGCGCACCCTGCGCACGGCCGAGGAACGCATGCTGCCGCTTCAGGCCGCAGCGAAGCACGCCGAAGCAACTCATGGCGAATGGATCGCGGCCATCAACACGCTCGCCGTAGAGCATGAGGAAAAATCAGCCGACTTGCAGAAACTCGCCGACGCTGAAACGGCGGCGCAGGCTAGGCTCGAAGCTTTGGCCACACAGCAGCAGCTGGAAAGCGCCCGCTTTGAGCAATGCCGCCAAGAAGCCGAACGCGACAAGGCCCGTCTTGAACAAACGCGCCAGCAGGCTGCCGAAAAGGAAGCTGCGGCGAAAAGCCAGCTCGACGCCCTCACTGCGCAGCAGCAGCAGGAAAACTCCCGCCTTGAACAACTTCGCAAAGACTGCGAAAGCGAGCAAACCCGCCTGGAGGATCTGCGCAAGCAGGCCGCTGAGGCTGAAACCGTCGTCAAAACCGGTGTCGAAGCCCTGACCGCCCAGCAGCAAGAGGAAAGCGCCCGGCTGGCGCAGCTTCGACAGGATGCTGCGCACGAGACGGCCCGCGTGGAGGAACTGCGGCAGCAGATCGCAGCCATCGAGCCGCGTTGGGAAGAGCTGCAAAAGCAGGCCGAGGCCGCGGCTGAAAATCGGCGCTTAGAAGAGGAAAAACTCAAGCAGGCACTGGCGCTTTTCCAAGAGACCGAGGCACGCCACCAGGCGCAAATCGCCACACTCAACAGCGAGTCGCAGAGCCTGGAAGCCACGATCAAGGAGGCCCAAACTCGAGTTACCGCCCTGCAAGAGGCGGAAAAACTGTCCGTCGCGGCAACCACCGACTCCCTAGCCGCCCGGCAGCGTGCTGAGAAATCCCTGGGAGACCTCCAGACCGAGATCAGCGAGCGCAAAAGTGATCTCGCCAGCACCGGACGCCAGCTTGAAGAAAAACAAGCCGCTCTGGTGGACACCACGCAGCGCCTCGCGGAGGCAGCGTCCAGCCTTGATGAGGCCACCATGCGCCGCGCCAGCATCGAGGCGCAGTGCCAGGAGCTTGCCGCCGCCGGAGAGCAGCTTGATGAGGTGCGCGGACAGCTCACCGCGCTCTCCGCAGGCGCGGCGCGGCTAGCCGAGCAGGAGCATCGTGCTAGAAAATTGGTGGCCGAGGTAGAAGCCGCGCAGCAGCGTCGCAGCGAACTCGAAGCTCGCGAAGCTACCCTCCGTGCCGAGGCCGAACACTTGGCCACCACCATCAACACGCACCAAGATGCGCTGGCGCAGATCAGACAACACGCCGCCCGTCAGGCCGAGTTGGGGCGCGCCATCGAGACCGCCCGCCAAGAGCTGGCAGACCTCACCGCGCGTCTCACGCCCATGCGGGACTGGAAAGAGGCCATGGACCTGCTTTACGCGCGTTTTGCCGACCTTCCGCAGTCATCCACCGAGGCCCAGGAGGTCTGGCGCGAGATCGAGGCTGGCAAGGCTGCACTCCGCAGGCACATCATCGCTTCCCAGACGCGTGCGCCTCGCATCATGCACATCGAATTTGCCCGCAGCACCAAGCCCGGCACGCCGATGAAATCCGAGCGAATCGATCCCATAGCGGATGCCTCCCCCCTCGCACAGCACAGCGAGGCGATGAGCCGTGAAGCACCTTGTCAGCAGCCGCGTTTCCGCAGAGAGTGGCGCCTATCATGAAAATCGACGCACTGGCCCGACTGGAACGTTACGCGAAACGCATCGCGGAAATCGCCGCCGTGCTCGGTAAATACGGGCTGGCGGACCTATTCGGTGGTTTCAAACACGCTTGGCTTCAAGACCGGTTCAAAAGCGCGGACGGCCAATCCCTCACCGAAGGCGTGACGCAGGCAGCCCGGGCGCGCATGGCACTGACCGAGCTGGGCACCACTTTCATCAAGCTGGGCCAGATGCTCAGCACCCGCGCCGACTTGCTCGGCCCTGAGCTGACCGAGGAACTCTCCCAACTCCAAGCCAACGTGCCGCCCGATGCCGCATCTGTGGCACGCGCCACGATTGAAAAAGAGCTGGGGCATCCGATTGAAGAGCTTTTCGCGCAATTCGACGACGAACCGCTCGCCGCCGCCTCCGTGGCGCAGGTTCACGCGGCCTTGCTGCACACTGGCCAAAGCGTCGTGGTGAAAGTTCGCCGCGCGGGTGTGGCCGAGCAGGCCGCGACGGATCTGGAGATCGTGCAGGCGCTCGCCGAGCTGCTGGAGAAGCACTCCCCTGCCCTACGCGCCTACCAGCCGCTCGCCGTCGTGCGTCAGTTCCGCCGCACGCTGCTGCGCGAGCTCGATTTCAGCTACGAACGACAAAACCTGGAGGAATTCGGTCGCAACTTTGCCGACGCCCCCACCGTCTGCATCCCGGAGGTTTTCAGTGATCTTTGCTCGCATCAAGTCGTCACGATGGAGCACTTGGACGGCATCATCGGGGCCGACATCGAAACGCTCAAGCAGTCTGGCGAGGATCTGGGCGAGTTCGCCAAGCGCGGGGCCCACATGTACCTCGAAATGGTCTTCCGCGACGGCTTCTACCATGCCGACCCGCATCCCGGCAATCTCATGCTACTGCCCGGCAATGTCGTCGGGGTCATCGACTGCGGCATGGTCGGTCGCATCGACGAAGACCTGCGCGATGAAGTGGAAGCGCTGCTGCTCGGCATCGTGGAAAACGATTCCAACCTCGTCTCCGAGCAGGTGCTGCGTCTCGGTGCCGTGCCGGCCGATTGTGCGCGTGAAAAGCTCCGCGCCGACTTGCAGGACTTCATGGCGGACTACACCGGCCATCCGCTGAACGACATCCACGTCGGCGCGGCCTTGAGCAACCTTGTGGAGATCATCCGCGGTCATCACATCGTGCTGCCACCGGCCTTGGCGCTGCTATTGAAGACCCTCATCGTGCTGGAGGGCACCTCGCGTCGTTTCAGCCCGGACGTGAGTCTCACCGAGCTGATGCAGCCGTATTGCTCGCGCCTGATGCTGCGGCGCTTGTCGCCCAGCCGCATCGCCAAACGCGCCCGGCGCACTTTCCGCGTGTGGGACCGCCTGCTCACCGCCCTGCCGCGTGATCTGACCGACCTGCTGGCCCGTTTCCGCGACGGATCGCTCACCGTGCATCTCGACCACCGCCACCTCGATCCCATCGTGAACCGTCTGGTCCTCGGCATCCTCACCGCCGCCGTTTTTCTCGGCTCCAGCGAACTGTGGAGCCGCCAGGCCGCGCCCCTGCTCTACGGCGTCTCCATTTTCGGTGCCATCGGCTACGCCATTTCGCTTTTCCTCGGCTGGCGCCTCATGCGCGCCATCCGCAAGTCCGGGAACATCCAGTCGAAGGATTGAGAAGAAAATCGGGCCCACGGCCTGATACTTTGAACCTTGAACTTTGAACCAACTGGCCGAAAACCTCCCCACCACCCCATTTTTTCCCACCCATGTATTTCCTCGGCATCGACAGCGGCACGCAAAGCACTAAGGCCATCGTCCTGGACCTCGATAGCGGCAAAATCATCGCCACCGGCCACAGCACCTACGATTTGATCGAAGGACTGCCGCCGGGGCACCTCGAACAAGATCCGCAGTCATGGATTGACGCGGTGGATGCGTCCGTGCGCCAATGCTTGGAGGAAATCGGCAGTGACAAAGCAAAGATCGCCGGGATCGGCGTCAGCGGGCAGCAACACGGCCTCGTGGCGCTCGGTGCGGACGACCAACCGGTGCGTCCGGCCAAGCTGTGGTGCGATACTTCCACCCAGACACAGTGTGCGGAGATCGCGCATCATTTCGGTGGCCAGCCTGGCGTGATCGCCGTCGCGGGCAACGCGATGCTGCCCGGCTACACGATTCCCAAGCTGCTGTGGATGAAGCAGAACGAACCGGAGAACTTCGCGAAGACGAAGACCATCCTGCTGCCGCACGATTACATCAACTTCTGGCTCAGCGGTGTGAAACGCATGGAATACGGCGACGCCTCAGGCATAGGCATCCTCAATGTGAACACGCGTCAGTGGGCCTATGAGCTCTGCGATTACATCGACCCCAGTGTGCGCGGCATGCTGCCACCGCTCGGCTCTTCGAAGGCCGTTCACGGCACCATTCGCAAGGATCTGGCCGTGCAATGGGGCCTGAATTTCGATGTCATCATCAGCGCCGGTGGCGGCGACAACATGATGGGCGCGATCGGCACCGGCAACATCAAGCCCGGCGTCGTCACCGCCAGCTTCGGCACCAGTGGCACGCTGTATGGTGTCGCCGGATCACCGGTGGTCGATGGTCAGGGCGAAGTGGCTGCGTTTTGCGACAGCACCGACCAATGGCTGCCGCTCGTCTGCACGATGAACGTCACCGTCGTCACCGAGCAGGTGCGCGAGATGTTCTGCTGGGATTTGAAGCAGCTCGAAACCGCCGTGAAATCCGCGCCCGTCGGCGCGGATGGCGTGATGTTCTTGCCCTACCTCAATGGCGAGCGCACCCCGAACCTGCCGAACGGCACCGGCGTCATCCACGGTCTGCGCCCAACGAACATGGCTCCTGCCAACCTCGCTCGTGCCGCTGTGGAAGGAGCCACGCTCGGTCTCGCCTATGGATTGAAGCGCTTCCGCGATCTAGGCATGAACCCCACCGAGATCCGACTCACCGGTGGTGGCAGCAAGAGCAGTGTATGGCGTCAGATCGCCGCTGATTGCTTCAATGCGGAAGTCGTCACGCTCAACACTAGCGAAGGTGCTGCGCTTGGCGGCGCCATCCAGGCCGCGTATGCGCACGCCAATCAAGGTGGCGCGGAAAAGATCAGCTACGAGCAGCTCTGCGCCAAGCTCGTCACCCTCGACGAATCCACCCGCTGCAAACCGAATCCTGAGAACGCCGCCTTTTACGCCACCCAACTCGAAAAACAGATGGAACTCACTGGCCGCCTGAATCAAACCGGCTGGCTATAACTCGAGATGGCCAAGATTCGCATCAAAAACACGGGGAAGGTCATCGCATGGCTCATGCGCATCATCGGCATGACCCTGCGCTGGGACATCCGTGACAACGCGGATGTGTTCAACACCTCGCGCTCATGCACCATCTGGGCGTTCTGGCACAACAGCATGTTTCTCATCCCCTGGCTGCACCGCGAGTGGTTCGGGCACATTCCAGGCACGGTGCTGACCAGTCCCAGTGGCGATGGGCAGATCATCGCCGACATCTGCGCGAGCTTTGGCATCGAGGCTGCGCGTGGCTCCAGCTCAAAACCGGAGAAGGGCATGAGCGCGTTGATCGCCCTCGCCGAAAAAGCCCGCCAGGGCTACGACATCGGCATCACCCCGGATGGTCCGCGCGGCCCGCAGCATCGCGTGCAGCCCGGCGTGGTGAAGCTGGCGCAGCTCACCGGCGTGCCGCTCATCCCGGTGAACATCAGCTACAGTCGCTGCCTCAAGTTCAAGACCTGGGACCAGTTTATGATCCCGCTGCCGTTTGCGACGGTCACGATGACCTTCCACCCCGCGCTGGCCATCCCGCGCCGCATGACGGAGGAGGCGTTTGAGGAAAAACGCGCCGCGTTGGAAGAGATGTTACGCTCAGGAACCGATCTTGAAAAATTTCGCGACGCCCGCTAGCCTCGCGGCATGGAAACGCTCTCCGTCCATTGCAACCACTGCGGTGCCACGCTTCGGGTGGCCGAGAACACAGTGCCGAAGTAATGCTCATCGCCTTCCACAAGCCCTTCGACGTGCTCTCCCAGTTCACGCAGGAGCATCCCTCGCACCGCACGCTCGCCGAGTTCGGCTTCCCGCCGCACGTTTATGCCATCGGCCGCTTGGATCGTGATTCCGAAGGCCTGCTGCTGCTCAGCGACGAAGCGCATTGGAATGACCGCCTTCTCAATCCCCGCCACGCCCACCCGCGCACCTATCACGCGCAAGTGGACGGCGAGATCAGCGATGAAGCACTGCGCCAACTTCGCTCCGGCGTCGATTTGAAGGAATTCCGCACGCTCCCCGGCAAGGCGCAGCGACTCGACACCGAACCCGCGCACCCGCCGCGTGATCCGCCCATCCGCTTTCGCAAAAATATCCCCACGAGCTGGCTCGAACTCACCCTCACCGAAGGAAAAAACCGCCAGGTCCGCCGGATGACCGCAGCCATCGGTTTTCCCACCCTCAGACTCGTGCGCGTGAGCATCGGTGGGCTGAAACTGGCGGACTTGGGGATCAAGGAAGGTCAATGGCGGGAATTGACCGCCGAGGAGCAGCGACAGGTCATCCAGCCGTCAAGATAGGGTCAAGGTCATCAAAACAGCTGCCTTGACCACGCCTTGACCTCTTGACCGCCCCCACATTTCCGTCCTTGCACCCCCGGCCCCGCGTGCCACTTTCCGCGCCCTTTCCCCAACCCCAGCATGGCCCTCATCGTCCAGAAATACGGCGGCACCTCCGTCGGCAATCCCGAGCGAATCCGCAATTGCGCACGCCGCATTCTGGAAACGCAACGCGCGGGCAATCAGGTCGTCGCCGTTGTCTCCGCCATGTCCGGCGTGACGGACAATCTCATCAAACTGGCCAAGGAAGTCTCTCCCGAGCGTGATCCCATCGAGCGTGAGATGGATGTGCTCCTCGCTACCGGCGAGCAGACCACCATCGCCCTCACCGCGATGGCCATCAATGCCCTCGGTGGTAAGGCGGTGTCCCTTACCGGTGCTCAGGCCGGTATTTCCACCGACGGCGTGCATACCAAGGCCCGCATCGTGAACATCACTCCGGATGCGGTGAAGAAAATGCTCGATGAAGGCAACATCGTCATGCTTGCCGGTTTCCAAGGCGAGACCGCCAGCGGTGAAATCACCACCTTGGGACGTGGCGGCAGCGATTTGACCGCCATCGCCATGGCCGCCGCCATCAAGGCCGACCTCTGCCAGATCTACACCGACGTGGACGGCGTTTACACCTGCGACCCGCGTGTCGTGAAGACTGCGCAGAAGATCCCTGAGATCAGCTACGAGGAGATGCTCGAAATGGCCTCCTCCGGCTCCAAGGTGATGCAGAGTCGCAGCGTCGAGTTTGCCAACAAATTTGGTGTGCGCTTTGAAGTGC
>JAJTDU010000085.1:19673-27194 GCA_021298725.1 Verrucomicrobiaceae bacterium
ACCCCGGAACCATCGTGAAAGAAGAATCCCCCGGCATGGAATCAGTCGTCGTACGCGGCGTCAGCCTCGAGCGCAACCAAGCCAAGGTCACCATCGACGACGTCGCCGACCGTCCTGGCATCAGCGCCGCCATCTTCGGTGCCATCGCCAGCGCGAACATCACGATCGACATGATCGTGCAGAACGTCAGCTTCGACGGCATCACCGACATCTCCTTCACCCTCAGCGCCGCTGATCTGGCCAAAGCTGAAACCGCCCTCAAAGCTGTGCTTCCAGGCCTCGGTGACAAGGCTCAGCTTCGCACCCAGAGCAGCATCGCCAAGCTCAGCGTCGTCGGCATCGGCATGCGCAGCCACAGCGGCGTCGCCGCGAAGATGTTCAAGGCCCTCGCCGACGCGAAGATCAACATCCAGATGATCTCCACCAGCGAGATCAAGACCGCCGTCATCGTGGACGAAAGCGAGATCGAAAACGCCGCCCGCGTCGTGCATACGGCGTTTGGTTTGGACGCCTGAGGAGCGCGGAATTTTATTCCGCAGCACTCCGCAACAACCCAAGCGACCGATTTTTCCAAAGCATGCCGTTCCTTCGATCTCATGCTGCGGACTAAAAGTCCGCGCTCCAGTCACTTCGCATGCTTCGCGATAAACTCGACAATTGGCGTCGAGTCCTCCAGCCCATGCGGATGATGGCCGACACCGGGCTTGCGGATCATGGTGATGTCTCCACCCAGCGCCTTGTAGCGTGATTCGATCAAACCCGTGTTTTCCTCCCACGGCACCACGTCATCGGCATCGCCGAAGACATGCAGCAGTGGCACACGGTTCTTCGCCAGTGGGGCAAGACTGTCCACGGGGTTGCCCTTGTAGGCGAGCGCCTCGGCCTCGTCTTTGAAACCCCAGAGCTTCAGCACAAAGCCCCAGTTACGCGGATCACCCTTGCCTTTGCCCTTGCCGCCGGGCCAGCTCTTGAAGTCACACACGGGCGCATCGCCGTAGATGCAGGAGACCTTGTCTGGGTTCGACGTGGCCCAGTTGTAACAATACAAACCGCCGCGGCTCAGACCCACGAGGCTGGGTTTCGTGCTCAGGCCATAGTTTGTCGTGAGTTCGGCGTAGCATTGATTCCACAGCTTCACCGCAACAGGACAGCCGAGCATGTCGTTGATCTTCATAGAGACGATGTGGAAGCCCTTGCCGAGCAGCGCGATGTCTGGCGCGGGCTTGTGGCCGAAGAATTCGCCATGCCAAACCCACGGGCGGCCTGCGGCGGCGGTTTTCGGTGCGACGATGGTCACAGGTTTGCCTGCGATGGTCAATTCGTGTTTCGCGTAGCCGTTCCATTCGCCGGTTTGGTTCGGGAAGACGATCTCCTTCGAGTTCGCGAGCTTGCGGGCCTCGGCGTCGAGTTCCGCCGCCTTTTTCAGCGCTTCTTCAATCGGCAAACCAGGCGCATTGCCCGGACGCTTGTGCCCCACATGACTGAGCCATGCCGGACGCAAAATGGAGTGTTTCTTTTTGATGACGGCAAGGATCGCCGCGCCGTTCGGATGATCCGGCGTGCCATCGGCCTTCACCTTGAGGCCCCAGGCATCGAGAATAGCCCGTGCCATGAGCACATGACCTTCCGGGCCGGGATGCACACCGTCTTTGGAAAAAGTGAACTGCGGGGCGGTCTTGCGCTTCTCAGCGATGGCGGCATTCATCGGGCCGTGGATGTCATAAACGGTCCACTTCGCTTCGCTGCGCATGTCGAGCAGCCAGTCCGCGTAGAAGTCGAGCACCTCGTTGTAGCCTTTGTAGGGATGCGAGCCGTCCACCTTGTCTGCTGGGGCCACTTTTTGCGCGATGGGCAGCGGATCAAACACCGGCGGCGTGAGATGAATGATGCGAGCACCGGCAGCGGTGACTTTGTCGTGCAGCTTCTTCATGCCGTTTTGAAACGCCTTGGTGCGTTCCGCGCCGAGCGGCAGGTAAATGCCGTCGTTCATGCCGTAGCAGGCGAAAACGAGCTGCGGCTTGGCTTTTTCCAAAGCACGATCGAGACGCTCGTGCAGATCGGGACGCGGGAATTTGCCACCCGCGTGGCCTTCCTCGCTCAAACCGCTCACCGTTTCACTGCTGAGGCCCAGCGGAATGATGATCTTATCCGAATCGGGGTGCTGTGCGATCAGCGCTGCCTCGATCACCTCAATGTAGCCGCCTCCTTGTGTGATCGAATCACCGAGGAAGAGGATGCGTTGTTCTTGGGGCAGTTCAGCGGCGCTGAGGCCGGTGGCGAGAAGGAGGGAGAGGAGGAGAGGACGCATGAGAATGAAATTAGAGGCCGAGGAGTTCGCGCAGCGACGTGCCGGAGTCCGTCACAGGGCGCGGGCGCTGGATGGGATCAAGGAATTCGTGATTCGGACGGATTCCGAGCAGATGAAACATCGGCACAGACTACGCCTCGCGTCGAGTCAGTCTCTCAGCCCACCTTACCCCTCGGCTCGTGTCCGATAAGTCGGCAGCCGCAGTTTCCATCGCATGGCCGCCAGTCGCAGCACCAAAATGACCGCCATGCCGATGTAGCGATGGTTTTCTGATGCCGGTAGCCACATTTGCAGCAGCACAAACACCAGTGCGCCGACAAACACCGCCGTCGCATACAGATTCACATCTGGCTGAAACACCAGCGGGAGCACGCCACGCAGCACATCACGCAAAATACCGCCAGCCACGCCGGTGACGATGCCCAGCAGAATCGCCACGATGCCCGGCGCACCAAACGCCAGCGCCTTCTCCGTGCCCGCGATGCCGAACGAGGCCAAACCGAACGCATCGGCGATGGAGAGCATCTTTTCAGGCATGTGAACAAAGCGCGCTGCCACAAACGTCACCACCGCCGCGATCAGCGCCGTCCAGACGTGATGCGGTTGTTCGATCCAAAACACCGGGCGCACGCCAAGACACACATCTCGAATCGTTCCTCCGCCCACCGCTGTCACCAATGCCAGCACCATCACGCCAAACAAATCCATCCGCTTCCCCTCCGCGGCCAGCACAGCGGCGATCGCACACACGGCGACAGCGAAGTATTCGATCCAGGCAGGCATGACGTCAGTGCTTCAAATAATGCTCGATGCCATTGAGAAACATCTGCACGGCCACCATGACCAGCAGCATGCCCATGAGTCGCTCCACCGCCAGGGAACCCTTATCTTTCAGCACACGCGCAATCGCGGGCGCAGACAGCAACACCGCCGCCGTGAGGCCCCAGGCGATGAGCAGCGCTGCAAACCAGCGCCAGAGATGCTCTGGCTGCGTGCTCACCAGCACCAACAGCGTTGCCAGCACCGATGGCCCTGCGACCATCGGCGTGGCCAGCGGCACGATAAACGGCTCACTCATCGGCTCTTCGTCATGCTTCGAAGGCGGGAAGATCATCTTCAACGCAATCAAGAAAAGCACGATGCCCCCGCTGATGAACAGCGCCTCCTGCTTCAGATGCAACAGGCTTAGCAGCCACGGTCCGGCAAACAGGAACGCCACCAGAATCACCAACGCTACCACCAGCTCCCGTGCGATCACCCGCAGCCGCTTCTCCGGCGGTACGGGTCGAAGCGCAGACACAAAAGTCGCTACGTTCCCCAGCGGATCCATGATCGTGAGCAGCAGCAGCGTGGCGGAGAGAATGTCCATGGTCAGCAGTTGAGCATGGTTTGGACCTCAACAAAAACCTTCACCGTCCGCTCCAAATCCGCCTGCGTGTGAGCGGCGCTGATCTGCGTGCGAATGCGCGCTTTGCCCTGCGGCACGACCGGGAAACTGAAGCCGATGACGTAAACACCGCGCTCCAACATCGCGTCGGCGAATTTCGACGCCAAGGCCGCATCGCCGAGCATCACAGGAACGATGGGGTGCTCGCCGGGCGCGATGTTAAAACCCGCAGCGGTCATTGCAGCGCGGAAGAAACGTGTGTTGGCCTCCAGCGTGTCCCGCAAAGCAGTGCTCTGCTTGAGCAGGCACAAAGCCGCGATAGACGCACCGGCAATCGAAGGACAAAGCGTATTGCTGAACAAATAAGGCCGCGAGCGCTGCCGGAGCAGCTCGATGATCTCTTTGCGGCCGCTGGTGTAGCCACCACTGGCACCGCCGAGGGCCTTGCCGAGTGTTCCGGTCAAAAGGTCGATGCGGCCCATCACGTCGCAATGCTCGTGCGTACCGCGGCCGGTTTTGCCCATGAAGCCAACGGCGTGGGAGTCATCCACCATCACCAAAGCGTTGTATTGATCCGCCAGATCGCAAATCGCTTTCAGCGGAGCGATGAAGCCATCCATCGAGAACACGCCGTCGGTGGCGATGAGCTTGAAGCGAGCGCCTTTGGCATCCGCAGCGATCAATTGAGCCTCCAGATCAGCCATATCGCAGTTTTTGTAGCGATAGCGCTGCGCTTTGCAGAGGCGCACGCCGTCGATGATCGACGCATGGTTCAATTCATCACTGATGATCGCGTCTTCGGGGCCGAGGATCGTCTCAAACAGACCACCGTTCGCGTCGAAGCACGATCCATAGAGAATCGTGTCCTCCGTGCCGAGATAGTCGCTCAAACTGGCCTCCAGCTCTTTATGAACACCCTGCGTGCCGCAGATGAAGCGCACGCTAGCGAGGCCATAGCCCCATTGCTCCAGCGCTTCATGCGCGGCTTGGCGAATCTTCGGATGCTGCGCGAGGCCGAGGTAGTTGTTCGCGCACATGTTCAGCACTGCCGCGCCGCCATTGGCACGCACGAGCGTGCCCTGCGGCGTGCTGAGCACGCGTTCGCGCTTGTAGGTGCCAGCGGCGCGGATGGCGTCGAGTTGAGTCGTGAGATGGTCTTGGAAAGCGGCATTCATGGAAGTGGAAGCTACGAATTCCAGTCGAGCACGACTTTGCCGCAGTTGCCGCTTTCCATGGCGGCGAAGCCTTGTTCGAAGTCGGTGTAGTGGAAGCGGTGGGTGATGACGGGTTTGATGTTCACGCCGTTCTCCAGCATGACGCTCATCTGATACCAGGTCTCATACATCTCGCGGCCGTAGATGCCGTGGATGGTGAGCATGTTGAAGATGACCTTGTTCCAGTCGATGGCGATTTGTTCGCTGGGGATGCCGAGCATGGCGATTTTGCCGCCGTGGCACATGTTGTCGATCATATCGCGAAAGGCGGTGGCATTGCCGCTCATCTCCAGCCCCACGTCGAAGCCCTCCTTCATGCCGAGTTGCTTCTGCACCTCGGCGATGCTGCCGCCTTTGACGTTCAAAGCGACCGTCGCTCCCATTTTCCGTGCGAGATCAAGGCGATACTCGTTCACGTCGGTGATGACGACATGACGTGCGCCCGCATGCTTCACCACTGGAATCGCCATGATGCCAATCGGACCCGCACCGGTGATCAGAACGTCTTCGCCCATGCATTCAAAGGCCAGCGCGGTGTGAACGGCGTTGCCAAAGGGATCGAAAATGCTCGCGACTTCGTCGTCCACACCTGCGCGGTGATGCCACACGTTCGTCATCGGCACGCTGATATATTCGGCGAAGGCTCCGCTGCGGTTCACGCCGATGCCGAGGGTGTCTTTGCAGAGATGGCGGCGGCCGGCGAGGCAGTTGCGGCATCTTCCGCAGACGACGTGGCCCTCGGCGCTGACGATTTCGCCAGGATGAAAGTCGTTCACATTGCTGCCGACGGCGACGACTTCGCCGACGAACTCATGGCCTACGACCATCGGCACGGGGATCGTCTTCTGCGCCCAGGCGTCCCACTTATAAATGTGCAGGTCGGTGCCGCAGATGCCAGTTTTGCGGACCTTGATGAGGACATCATTGATGCCGACCTGCGGCTCCTGGACATCCTGGAGCCAGAGTCCGCGCTCCGCCTTGGCTTTGACGAGTGCTTTCATAGTTGACTGTATATTGGACAATCATCCAACATACCGGCAAGCGCTATTTTCAAAACTCAGGCCAGGATCTCAGGGATCACATGGCCAAAGTCGCGCTCGAGTCGCTTACGGCCTGGAATCTCCAGCAGATGCGGATCAAGGCCGAGCTGGTGCAGGATCGTGGCATGCACGTCGGTAACGTAATGCGGATGCTCGACGGCGTGGAAGCCGAGTTCGTCGGTGCTGCCGTGGATGGTGCCGCCTTTGACACCTCCACCGGCCATCCAGACGCTGAAGCCGTAAGGATGATGATCGCGCCCATCGCTGCCCTGCGAGCCTGGCGTGCGACCGAACTCGGTGGCGAAGAGAACGAGCGTGTCGTCGAGCATGCCTCGCTGCTTGAGGTCTTTGAGAAGGCCAGAGATCGGCTTGTCCACCTGCTGTGCGAGCATGGAGTGACTCTTCTTCAAACCGGAATGCGAATCCCACGCCCCCGCAGCGCCATCGCCATGCTGGAGCTGGATGAAGCGCACGCCGCGTTCGGCGAGACGACGTGCGACGATGAGTTGTCGAGCGAAGGGCTCGGTCACCTTGTCATCAAGGCCGTAGAGCTTCTTGGTCTCGGCGCTCTCCGTGTCGAGATTCATCGTCTCCGGCACGGCGGTTTGCATGTTGAAGGCGAGCTGGTAGCTCTTCATGCGGGCGGCAAGCGTCTTGTCGCCAGGATACTGCTCGGCGTTGAGCATGTTCAGCTTGTGTATGAGNNTTGCCAACGGCGATCTCGGGCGCGGCAAAGGTGAGCGGATTCTTTGGATCAACCTTGATGTTCACCGCGTCGTAGGCTGGGCCGAGGTAGTGACCATCGCGAATATCAAAGTAACGCGGCCCCATGTTGATGAAGGACGGCAGATTGTCCGTCATCGAGCCCAGACCATACGTCACCCACGCGCCAAGCGTCGGCACACGCGGCTCCAGCATGTGACGGCCGCTGTGGAACTGCACCTGCGCGCCGTGATTGTCGTCCGTCGTCCACATGCTGCGGATGAAGGCGATCTCATCGGCGCAGGAGCCGATGTGCGGAAACCAGTCGCTGATTTCGATGCCGCACTGGCCGTAGCGCTTGCTGCCGATCTGGAGCGGGTAAATGACGTTGCGCTGCTTGCCGTTCGCATCGTTCACGACGACCACCCGCACCTTCTTGAGCTTCTCGGGATCCTGCACGCTCGCAAAGGGCGTTTCTCCGATCGATTTGCCCGCATACTTCGTCAGCATCGGCTTCGGATCAAAACTCTCCATGTGGCTGACGCCGCCGCGCATGAAAAGCCAGATTACACGCTTCGCCTTCGGCGGCATCACTGGCAGACCGCTCGGCGGCTGCCAGCCTTCCTCGGCCTTCAGCATGGACGCGACCGCGATGCTGCCAAGACCGCCGAGGATGTCGCGGCGAAGGAAAGGGGTGGGCTGATGCATGAAGTTCATCGCAGGGTGACAAAGTCGTTGTGATTGAGCAGCGCCTGCAGAAACAGGCTGCGATTCTGTTTCAGTGCCTGGAAGCCTTCGAGGCTGGCGCGACGCTCGGCATCCGAAGGCGGACGGCCGAGCACAGTGAGAAAGGATTGCGTCACAAAGGCC
>JAJTDU010000086.1 GCA_021298725.1 Verrucomicrobiaceae bacterium
GGGAGAAACGCTCGAAGAGGCCGAAACGAACCTCATGGACGCGCTCAAGCTCGTCTTGGAATGCCAGCGCGAGCTTTCGGACCAGACTCGCAGCCAGCAAAGCGTCAAACGTGCTCTCGTTCTCGCGGCATGAAACTCGCGGACCTGGAGCGGCATCTCCGCAGAAAGGGTGGTGAGTTGTATCGCGAGGTCAAAGACAACACCGCACGTGCCATCTGCAAGCAGTTGGAGATTGCTGCTCCTTGATTGAGCGCCTTCAAATCCAAGAACGCGACTTCCGCCGACAAGATTCTCATTTTCAGCCCGTAGGTTCTTGCCGTCATGAACCTGCCACGCCTCACTCTCCTCGCCGCCTTCGCGTCTTCCTCGGCTTTTGCTGCCGATGCACCGCGTCCGCTGAATTTCGCGAACGACATCGTTCCCATCCTCACCAAGGGCAGTTGCAACTCCGGCGGCTGTCATGGCAAATCGGGCGGACAGAATGGTTTCAAGCTCTCGCTGCTCGGCTTTGAGCCGCAGGAAGACTATGAGCACATCGTCAAGGAAGCGCGTGGCCGTCGTGTGTTCCCGGGTTCGCCGGAGCAGAGCCTGCTTTTGACGAAGGGCACCGCGCAACTGCCACACGGCGGCGGCAAGAAGCTCGATCCGAACTCCGAGGACTACGCCGACCTCACCCGCTGGATTCGCGAAGGCATGCCCTATGGCAAGGACACCGATCCGAAGATGGCCAGCATCAGCGTCGAGCCCTCGAAGCTCACCATGCCGCTCAAAGGCGCGCAGCAGCTCAAAGTGACCGCACATTATCTTTGACCTGCCGGGCGATGTCGCCGTGATGGTGCGCTATCAGGGCAAAGTCTCGACCTTCCGCGCGACGGTGCCGCTGGGTGCTCCTGTCGATAAACTTCCCGCAGTCAGCAACTTCGTGGACGATCTCGTCTTCGCCAAACTGAAGACCATCGGCATGCCGCCGTCCGACATCGCTGATGACGGCACCTACGTCCGCCGCCTCACGCTCGATCTCACCGGCCGCCTGCCCACCGCCGCCGAGATGAAGGACTTCATGGCTTCCAAAGATGCCAACAAGCGTGCCGCGCTCTCCGACCGCCTGCTCGACAGCCCGGAATACGCCGAATACTTCGCCAACAAATGGAGCGCCCTGCTGCGCAACCAGCGCACGCAGCCCACCTTCGCGCGTGGCAGTTACCTCTTCTACTCGTGGATTCGCGACAGCATCGCGGACAACAAACCTTACGACCAGTTCGTGCGCGAAGTCGTCGCCGCCGCGGGTGATCTCGAGCAGAACCCGCCCGTGGCGTGGTATCGTCAGGTGAAGGAGCAGAAGCAGCAGATGGAGGACGTCGCGCAGCTCTTCCTCGGCACGCGCATGCAGTGCGCGCAGTGCCACCATCATCCCTTCGAGAAGTGGAGCCAGCAGGACTACTACGGCTTCGCCGCCTTCTTCAGCAACGTGTCCCGCAAGCCCTCCACCTTCATCGGTGAGGAGACCATCTTCCACAAACGCGGCATCGCGCAGACGCAGAACATCCGCACCAAGGAAAACGTCATGCCCACCAGCCTCGGCGGCAGCGCTTTGAAGCTGAAACCCGAGCAAGATCCGCGTCACGCCCTCGCCGAGTGGATGAGCGCGAAGGACAATCCCTTCTTCGCCCACACGCTGGTGAACCGTTACTGGAAGCACTTCTTCAATCGCGGCCTCGTCGAGCCCGAGGACGACATGCGTGAAACGAATCCGCCCGTGAATCCCGAACTGCTCAGCGCACTCGCTGCTGACTTCGTGAAAAGCGGCTACGACATGAAGAAGCTCATCCGCACCATCGTCACGAGCACAACGTATCAACTCAGCGCCGTGCCGAACACGCACAACGCTAAGGACCGTCAAAATTTCAGCCGCTACTACCCTAAGCGCCTCAACGCGGAGGTTCTCTACGACGCCGTGAACACGCTGCTCGATGTCGAAAGCAACTTCGCTGGCCAGGCCCCCGGAACTCGTGCCGTCGCGCTTCCGGACAACAGCTACAACCAAAGCACCTACTTCCTCAGCGTCTTCGGTCGTCCTGATTCCTCCAGCGCCTGCGAATGTGAGCGCACGCAGGAAGCCAGCCTCGCGCAAAGCCTGCACCTGCTGAATGCCGCTGATATCCAAACCCAGCTCTCTCGTGGCAATGGCCGCGCCGACATGCTCACCAAGGACGTCCGGCCCGACGACGACAAGATCACCGATCTCTACCACATCGCCCTCAGCCGCGAACCCAACGCTGATGAAGTGAAATTTGCTCACGCCCATCTCAACAAGAAAACTGCGGGCAAAACTGGCGACGAAGCCTTCAAAGGCAAAAAAGAGGCCTATGAGGACATCTTGTGGGCGCTGCTGAACACGAAGGAATTCCTCTTCAATCATTGATCGAGAGCGCCGTTTCATGCGGAGCGCGGATGCCCTCATTCGCCTTCCAAAATCCAACTCAGGACCTGCTAAACGCCCATGAACACTCGTTCCATGTCTCGCTGCCATTCTGCCTTTCACATCGTTCCGTTCATCCTCGTCGCTTTTGCTGCTTCAGCGTTCTCGCAGGCCACGTTCCCCACTCCTGCGCTCACCGGCATCGCTCCACTCGGCTCCAAAGCCAGCGCGACCGTCGAACTCACGCTTCGCGGCACGGATCTCGATGCACCCATCGCCATTCTGCTCAATGAGCGCTCCATCCCCGTCAAAAGCCCGAAGCCCAACGTCGTCAGCCTCGCATTGCCCGCCGATCTGAAGCCCGCGCTTTACGATCTTCGTTTCGTCGGTCGTTACGGCGTCTCCAATCCGCGTGTGTTTGAAATCAGCACGCTCGACACCGTCGAATCACCCGGCACGAACACCAAGGCCGACAAGGCGCACAAGGTCACGCTGAATTCCGTCATCCAAGGCGTTTTCAAGTCCGCCGCGCCGCACTGGTTGACCTTCGATGCAAAAAACGGCCAGACCATCACCGCGGCCTTCAATGGCCGTCGTTTCGACACGCGCACGGAGCTTCTCGCCGCCGTCAGTGCTCCCACTGGCCGCGAACTCGCCCGCATGCGCGATGGCGTGCTCAGCTTCACTGCCAAGGCCGATGCCACCTACCGTCTCCGCTTGAACGAACTCATGTTCCGCCCCGGCGAAGACTATAGCTACCGCGTCACGCTCAGCACCACGCCGCCACCGGCCCGTCTCGCCAGCAAAGCAGGCCCTGTGCGTCCCGTTCAGATCGGTCAGACCATTCAGGATGCCTTCCTGCCACTCGGTGCTTCGCACAGTTTCGATCTCGCCTTCAAGACTGGCGAGAAGTTCATCATCGAAGTCCATTCCCATCAGCTCGGTCATCCCACCGATCCGCATCTCGTCATCGAAAACCTCAAAGCCGACGGCACGCTCACCGCGCAGGGCGAGGTGGCCGACGCGCCCGCCATCACCCCCGCGCCGAGTCTCGCCGTGCTCAATCGCGATCCGTCCTACGCCTACGAGGCCAAGGCCGACGGCAGCTTCCGCCTCACGCTGAACGACGCCTTCGGCACCACGCATCCGTTTGAACTGCGCATCCTCAAAGAAGCGCCGAAACCTCCGAGGCTCATCGCCATCAATCCCATCCTGCCCGGAGCCAAAACCAAGACCGCTGAGTCCGGTAGCTCGAATGTCCCGCGCAACGGCATCGCCGCACTCGAAGTCGTCGCGCCCAATCGCAACGCCTTGAGCGAAGCCATCGAATTGAAGGCCGAAAATCTCCCTGCAGGCGTCACCTGCCTCGGCGGCTTCATTGGCAAAGGCCAGTCGCTCGGCTACATCGCGTTTCAAGCGGCGGCCGATGCTCCCGCAGGCGCCAGTATGCTCAGCGGCATCTCCAAGAGCCAGTTCGTCAGCTACAACGTGACTGACATGACCAAGGAAAGCCCGCTCTACCGCACCTCGGGCGCTCCCGCCATCGGTGTCAGCACGCAAACTGCGCCCGCCTTCATCCAAACCGAAAAAACCGACATCCTCGAAGTCGCTGCCGACGCCAAGCTCGACATCGCCCTCAAAGTCACGCGCCATGCCGAGTTCACCGACGCTTTGAAGCTTAAAGTGCTCGGTCTCATCGCGGACATCACCAAAGCTCCCGAGGCCGACATCGCCGCCAAAGCCGTCGCAGGTAAATTCACGCTCGATATGAAGACCCTCAAGCTCGCCCCTGGCGACTACGGCATCATCCTCCAAGGCCCTGCCAAGATGAAAATGCGTCGTGGAGTCGAAGAACTCAGCTCCGCCGAAGCCGATGCCAAAAAAGCTATCGAAGCTCAAGCGGTCGCCAAAAAGCAGCTCGACGCCGCCAACGCCGACGCCACACCGAAGAAAGCAGAACTCGTCAAAGCGGCCACCGCCGCAGTCAAAGCCGCCGAGACCGCCAAAGCGACTGCCGACAAGCTCGTCAAAGACCTCGCCGCCAAAGCCGCGCCCAAAGAGGCCACATTCATCGTCTATTCCAATCCCATCCGCATCCGCGTGAAGGAGGTCGCCAAAAAATGAAATCCACCATTCCACTCGTCATTCTGCATTCGTCAATCGTCCTGGCCGCATCAGCGGCTCCCATTGATTACGACACGCAGATCCGACCGTTCTTGAAAGACAACTGCATCGCGTGCCATAACAAGACCACGACCAAAGGCGGTCTCAACATGGAGACGCCTGAGCTGATGACCAAGGGCGGCGAGACCGACGTGGGCATCATTCCTGGCAAAGGCGCGGAGAGCATCATGTACCAGGCCGCGGCGCACACTTGGGACTCCGAGATGCCGCCGAAGGGCAACAAAGTGGGCGCGTTGAACCTCAGCACCCAGCAGCTCGCTCTTTTCAAAGCATGGATCGATGAAGGTGCGAAAGCCTCGCCAAAACGAGAAGTCATCATTTCCTGGGCACCACTGCCTGCCGGTTTGCAGACCATTTTCGCCATCGCAGTCACCTCACAGGGCGACTTCGCCGCTGCCGCCCGCGCCAATCAGATCAGCATCTACCATCTGCCCACGCAGAGCCTCGTCACCAAGCTCACCGACGAGACCTTGCTCAAATCCGGTCTCTACAAGCAGCGCGGATTCGCGCATCGCGATGTCGTGCAATCTTTGGCCTTCAGTCCCGATGGCTCACGCCTCGCCACCGGCAGCTTCCGCGAAGTGAAGCTGTGGAAGCGTGAAAACAAGACCGCCGCCGCGCCCGTGCCGACGCATCCGAAGTTCACCGCCACCCAGGAGGCGGACCATACGATCAAGCTCACCGAAACCGCCGGTGGAAAGCTCATTTCGCACATCAAGACCGACCTCGTCGGTGAGCAAGCCGTGGCGCAACGTTCGCTTGCGTCTTCACGCGCCGTTTTGGAGGTCGCTTATCAAAACGAAGCCATCAAAAAGGCTGAAACCGATGCCACCGAGCAGATGAACCGCTTGAAGAAAGCCAACGAACTCGCCGAACTCGCGAAGAAGAGCCTGGAGGACAAAAAGAAGGATTTGAAGACCAAGCAGGATGCCCACGCCGCCGCCGACAAGGCCGCGAAAGATCTCAATGCGCAAATCGCCCAGGCTTCCGCTAGCAAACCAGATGAAGCCCTCGCCAAAAAGCAGGCGGAGGCTCAAGCCGTGGTCACGAAGGCCACGGCAGAATTCGCCCAGGCCCAGGCGGTTCTCAAAAAAGCCGAGGCTGCCATCGCCGCTGCCGATCCGAAGACAGCTCCAGAACTCATCGAACTCGCCAAGGTGGGCCTCGAAGAGAAAAAGAAGCCCGTGAAACCGAGGGAGGAGGCCAAAGCCGCCGCCGACAAGGCTTTGAAGGCCATCGCTGATCAAATCGCCGCCACACCGAAAATGAAGGTGGATGACGCGATGCTGAAAAAGCAGACTGCAGCCAAGGAAAAGGCCGACAAAGCCGCCGCGGATTTCAAACTGGCCCAGGAAGCTCTCACACGCGGCGAGGCCGCCATCACCGACACCGCGAACGAAATCAAACTCGTCACCGAAAACGAGAAGAAGGCCAAACAGACCGTGCTGGATGCCAAAGCACGTCTCGAAATCGTGAAGAAGGAATCCGAGAAGGCGAATGCTGAGCGCGATCTCGCCACCAAGGCACTTGCTGCCTCCATGAAGAAGGCCAAGGCGCTGCAATTCTCGACCAACGGCCTCGAATTGATCGCCACCTTCGATGCGGGGCCGCAACTCGCGTGGAGCACCGTCACCGGCAAGCCCATCGCACCCGGCAGCACGAGCACCACCTGGGTGCTCGAACGCGCTTTCGGCACGGGCGATGGCAAATCACTCATCACCGACCGCGCCAACAGCATCGCCTTCAGTCCCGATGGCAAAACACTCGCCATCGGCAGCGGTGAGCCATCACGCAGCGGCGACATCACCTTGTGGGACATCGAAACCGGCAAGCTCACCAAGGATTATGCCGAGCGTCATCTCGACAGCGTCTTTGCGCTCGACTTCACGCCGGATGGCAAGCTCCTCGCCTCTGGCGGAGCCGACAAGGCCGTGCGCATCACCGATCTGAGCACCGGCAAAGTCGTGAAGGTCTTCGAAGGCCACACGCATCATGTGCTGGGCGTCACTTGGCGCGCAGATGGCCGCATGCTCGCCAGCAGCGGCGCAGACAACGTCGTCAAAGTCTGGGATTGGACCACCGGTGACCGCCGCAAGAACGTCGATGGCTGGGACAAGGAAGTCACCGGTATCCGCTACCTTGGAGCGGCTGATCAGATCGCCACCAGTGCTGGTGACACCAAACTCCGCCTCATCACCAGTGATGGCGGCGAGGTGAAAAAACTTCCCGGCTCGACCAGCTTCCTGCAATCCCTCGCGACCAATCAAGCCGGCGATCTCATCCTCGGCGGTGATGAAGACGGCACCGTCCGAGCCTGGGATGTTGCATCCGCGAAAGAGATCGCGGTGTTCAAGCCGTAACGCGAGGATGAGCGTTCCTCAGGCAGCGGCTGGAAAAGAGCGGCCTGCTCGGCGGCGATGCTGGCTTCTGCGCCTAGGCGCTAATGGCCGCGTGCTCAGAGAACGCGGCATCGACATTCTTCCGCCTGCATCAAAAGCGCGGTGTGCAAGAAAGCAGCCTTGTGAGCTCAGGGTGTTGGCCTAGCGCAGAACGAGCTTGTCACGGCGCCAGCCTCTTCTGGCGCACAAACTTCTGCACCCGGGCACCGGTGCCTTCCGCCACATAAACCGCTCCGTCAGGACCGATGGCGATGTCGTGACCAAGCTGGAACTGGCCTTGGGCTTGGCCAAACGAGCCAAAAGTGTCCGTCACGAGTCCCTTGGCATTGAGTTCCACCGCCTTGCCGCGCTCCGTGCGCTTCAGCGAGGGGGAGCCGCCGTCGATGATGAAGATGCGGCCGTCAGCAGAGGTTTCGATGCCGTAAGGTTTGCCAATCTGCGGGCTTTTCCATGCCTCCAGGAAGCCGCCTTTCGCATCAAAGAGCTGCAGCCGCTCATTTTCGCGGTCGCAGACGATCACGCGGCCCTGCGCATCGATGGCGATGCCGTGCGGCAGATTGAACTCGCCATCGCCCTGTCCCTTCGTGCCCCACGCGAACTCAAACTGGCCCTCGGTGCTGAATTTCATCACCCGCGTGTTTTTGTAGCCGTCGCTGACATAAAACGAGCCGTCACGCAGCACCGCGACGTCGGTGGGCAGGTTGAAGTGCGCGTGATCACTCCCCGGCACGGCCCGTTCGCCCAGCGTGAGCAGCAGTTTGCCCTCCGGCGTGAATTTGAAGACCTGATGCAGCCCCACATCGGTCAGCCAGAGATTTCCCTCATGATCCACCGTCAGCCCGTGCGGCATGATGAAGCGGTTCTGGCCCCATGAGTTGAGCAGCCTGCCGCTAGCACCCTCAAACACGCTCAGCGTTGGCTGTGAAATTGTTTCCTGCGGAAACGGATTCGACCACTTCCGTCCGCTGCGATGAAACACAAACACCCGGTTCTGCGCATCCACGCCGACTCCGGCACATAGCCCCAGCACATGCCCTTCTGGCAGCTTCGGCCAGCCAGGGACGACATTGTGCTGTGGTTCCGCAAAAGCGGCGGTGACCAGTGAGATGATGAAAATCGCGATGCGCATGAGGCTGCTCCTTTCAACTTCCTCGCCTGCTATGCGCTGCTCACTCCTTCCGCTTCAACTGCGGGAAGAGGATCACGTCGCGGATGCTTTCGGCGCCGGTGAGCATCATGATGAGGCGGTCGATGCCGATGCCGATGCCGCCGGCGGGCGGCATGCCGTGCTCGAGGGCAAGGATGAACTCCTCGTCGATCTTTTGCGTCTCTTCGCCGGCTTGGTGTTCGAGGCGTTCACGCTGGACGATGGGGTTGTTCAGCTCGGAGTAGCCGGGACTGATCTCCTGGCCGTTGATGATGAGCTCATAGACATCCACGATGCTGTCGTCGTCGGCGTTTTGCTTGGCCAAAGGCACGAGTTCCTTCGGGCAATGCGTGACGTAGAGCGGATCGAACTGCTTTGCCTCGATGAGACGCTCGAAGACATGCTGCGTGACCTCGTAGTCCTCGAAGTTCGCGCCGATTTCGACGCCGAGTTCCTTGGCGCGGGCTTTGCGCTCCTCGGGCGTGTAGTCATACCACTTCGGATCGATGCTCTTGAGCAGATCGGTGTAGCGGGCACGCTTCCACGGGCGGGCGAGGTTGATGGTCTTGGTGACGTTGCCCTCTTCGTCCTTGTGCTCGATCTTGAGTCCGCCGCAGAAGTTTTCGGCGAGGTTACAAATCATGCCTTCGACGAGGTCGGCCATCTTTTCGAAGTCGGCGTAAGCCCAGTAGGCCTCCAGCATGGTGAACTCGGGATTGTGACGGCGGCTGAGGCCTTCATTGCGGAAGTTGCGGTTCAATTCAAAGATCTGCGTGAAACCGGCCACGAGCAGGCGCTTCAAATACAGCTCCGGGGCGATGCGCAGGAACATCGGCTGGTTCAGCGCGTGGAAGAAGGTCTCGAAAGGCTTCGCGGCGGCACCGCCGGGCACGTCCTGCATCATCGGTGTCTCGACTTCCATGAAGCCGTGCTCCTGCATGTAGTTGCGGATCGCAGCGACCATCTTGCTCCGCGTGACGAAGATCTCGCGGCTGCGGTCATTGGAAATGAGGTCGAGGTAGCGCTGGCGGTATTTGATCTCCTTGTCGGTGACGCCATGCCACTTGTCCGGTAGCGGGCGCAGCGCCTTCGACAGCGGCGTGAGCTTCTTGATGTGGATGGACTTCTCCCCGCGCTTCGTGATGAAGGTGAAACCTTCCACGCCGACGAAATCGCCGATGTCCACGAGCTGGTTGAACTGCACATACGCCTCATCACCCACATCGCCCTTGCTCAGGTAGCACTGCATGCGCCCACTAATGTCGCCGAGGTCAAAGAACGTCGCCTTGCCCATCTCACGGCGGCTCAAAATGCGGCCCGCGACGCTCACCGTGAGGTTTTCCTCAAAATTCGCCTTCAGCGCACCCGGCTGATGCGTGGTGTCAAAGCGACCGCCAAACGCATCCACGCCCGCCTTCACCAGTCCGTCGAGCTTTTCGCGGCGGATTTGCAGGAGTTCGGATTCGGAATGTTCGGGAGCAGGGGCGGGCGTCGGTTGCATG
>JAJTDU010000087.1 GCA_021298725.1 Verrucomicrobiaceae bacterium
TTCAGGACCGCGAGGCCGCCGCCGGGCGCACCGCCACCGTCACCATCGACGCGGCTGGTGTATTCAACTCCGCCACCGAGGCTTACTGGATCGCCGAGCAGAAAAACCCCACTTACACACCGCCCGGCTGGCCCTCGGGTTACGATGACAAGCTACGCGTCCTCTTCATCAAGCTCGACAGCGCCTTCCTCAAGAACATGCGCATCTACGGTGTCGTGGATCAGATCATCTTCGTTGGTCAGAGCAGCGCCGCATCCTTCACCAAAGCCGCTACCCTGAAGCCGGTCATCATCACCATCATGCCCAACGGCTCCCGTGGCCGCTGGGTGCGTGACATCCGCTTCGAGCGTGAGAACAACCGCCGCCATGTGCTCGCCTTCCAGGATAACGGTGGCCGTCCTGTCGAGTTCTCTTGGGTGAACAATCCCATCAGTGGCAACGAGTTCCGTTGGCGCGGCGTCCTCGTGAACGAGTACCAGAGCCTCATGTTCAACCTTCCCAGTCAGATGACCCGCACGGTCCGCTGGATCGGCGGTGTCATGACCAACTGGACGATCAAACGCCGTGCCGCTGGCGGCAACAATCCCAGCCGACTCCTCTTTACCAGCGACAGCGACCCCGCCGTCCCCGCGGCCACCAATGTCGGCCCCGCCTTCGCCAGCTTCCTCCCACGCGATGCGTGGCTGGAGACCTATTTCCTTCCTGTCGCACCGCCATGAAGATTCCAAGCCGTTTACCATTGTTGACGGTGGTTGACCGTTGTTTGCGGTGGTTTGCCCAACCACCGTCAACGCCGCTCAGCGGCCTCAACCACCGTCAACCATCGTCAACCGCTCGAAGAGCGGGTTACACCCTCATCGAAGTGCTCGCCGCTGGGGCCATCGTCTCGGTGGCAGCCACCGCCATGGTCAGCCTCTCCTCCACACTCATGCTGCAGGAGGAACTCGCCACACGAGTCGCCATCACTCGCAACTTCCAGGAAAACATGACGCGTCTCTGGCAGCTCGGCCTCTCCCCCGTGCAAATCAACAGCCTAATGCCTGCCCAGGCGCAGAACGCGCTGCTCCAGCAGGCGGTGCATGGCACGCCAGCCCTCGTGGAGACAGGCCTAACCACCATCAACGGCGTCGTCATGGAAACCGCCCGCAGCACTGCCGCCGTCAACATTTCCCGGGATCCACGTCACGAGGTCGAAGGTGCCAATTTCACCCTCACCGCCTACCGCCCGCGCCTCATCACCGATCTCCGCCCGCCACCGCCGTAACTCCGAGATTTCAGATCCCAAAAATCTCCCATCCTTCTGCTGTCATGCTCAAAAAAGTCAAAATCACCAACGTCCACTCCGGCAAGTCCAGCGAGGCGCTCGTCGAGACCGACACCGATGAAAAAGCCCTCATCGGCGCCGGCGTAGCGCACAATGAGAGCACCAGCGTGCAGACCATCACCGGCATTGACGAAAAGCTGCACCGCCTCACCAGCCCCAAGCCCAACACGGACGACAGCGCGGCCTTCTTCTCTGGCCTCGCCCGCTGCTTGGAGCGCAACATCTCCCTCACCAAAAGCCTCCTGCTCCAGACCAACCGCGTCAAATCCGCCACCTACAAGGGCATGATCGCGGAGGTCATCAGTGCCATCGCCACCGGAGACAAGTTCAGCGACGCCATCACCAAATTCCCCCGGATCTTTCCTGATGACATGCTCTCTCTCATCATCGCCGGTGAGGAGGCGGGCCAGCTCGCCAAGGTCTGCAAGCGCATCGCCGTCTCGCAGAAAAAATCCTCCAAGGTCATCAAGAAGCTCAAAGGCGGCCTCATTTACCCCGCCGTCGTCATTGTGCTCGGCGTCGTCGTCGTCATCGCCATGAGCTTCACCCTCGTGCCAGCCATGGCCAAGCTGTTCACCGCCTTCAAGTCGGAGCTGCCCATGGGCACGAAAGTCCTCATCGCCCTCTCCGATCTCTTCCTTCACAAGCCCTACATGGCCGCCGCCCCCTTCGCGGGCCTTTATTTCTTCTTCTCCAACTGGGCAAAGATCAGCTCCATCCGCGCCATGCAGGATCTGTTCCTGAAACTCCCCGCCATCGGCGTCATCGTGCGTAAATCCGCCGCCGCTACCGGCTTCCGCACCCTTGCCATGCTCACCGAGTCCAACGTGCGTCTCTCCAGCGCCCTGGACATCACCGCCCAGGCATCCTGGCACTACCATTACAAGGAGCTCTTCATCCGCCTGCGTGAGCACATCGCCGTTGGCCGCACCTTGCACGAAGCCTTCCTCATGGAGGCCCACTGGCTCGGCCCAGATGCTCGCAACCTCTGCGGTCTCATTGAACTCGCCTCCGAAACCGGCTCAGGCACCGAAATGCTCGCCGAAATCGCCGACGACTACGAGGAGGAGCTCGATAACCTCGCCGCCACTCTCGACAAGATGATCGAACCTCTCACCATGATGATTCTTGGCGTCATGGTCGGCTTCCTCATCTACGCCATCTACGGCCCCATGTTCAGCCTCGGCGATGTCATCCTGAAAAAGAAGTAAACGCAGCACCCACGCCTACGACGCCCATGGACGCCCGCGTCAGTTGGCTGATCCAGGCGCGGCACTGCTGTGAGGCTGGTTTCAGGTCACGCTGCGTTTGACATGACGATTCGGCAGTCGATAAGCCTGTTTCATTCCCATGCAGCCCGCCGCCCCCGAAACCTCTCCCAAACCCGCCGCCACGGCCGATTTGGAGATCAAGGATGCCCAGCTCATCTTCAATCATGTCTGGAATCAGCTCGAAGCCGATTACGGTCGTGAAAAGCTGCGCTTTCCGAAGGAACTGATCCTCCTCGGTGGTGCGCCGGGCGCGGGCAAAGGTACGAACACGGACTTCATCCGCCAGGTGCGAGGCATTGATGCGCAGCCCATCGTATTAAGCGCCTTGCTCGACACGCCGGAGGCCCGCGAAATCAAAGCGCGTGGCAGCATGGTGGGAGATCGCGAGGTCGTGGGCATCCTCATTCGCAAGCTGCTAGAGCCCGAACAGCAAAATGGCGCCATCCTCGACGGTTTCCCGCGCACCAAAGTGCAGGTCGAGTGCCTCAAGATGCTTTTCGACAAGATGGTACGCTTGCGCCGTGACTTCCTCGACACACCGGACGCCGCGCACTTCAAGCAGCCCATCTTCCACATCATGGTGCTCTTTGTCGATGAAGCCGAAAGCATCTCGCGTCAGCTCAAACGCGGCCAGGAAGTGCTCGCCCACAACGCCGAGGTGCGCAGTTCTGGCCTTGGCGAGCAGTGGGAGGAACGCGCCACCGACTTCGACCCCGCACTGGCGCGGAATCGCTACAAAGTCTTCAAAGAGAAAACCTACGACGCGCTCGTCTCGCTGAAGGAGATCTTCCATTACCACTTCATCAATGCGCAAGTGCCGTTGGAGGTGGTGCAGGAAAACATCATCAAGGAGCTCGAATACCAAAGCTCCCTCGAGCTCGATCCGCGCACCTTCGACCTCCTACGTCAGCTACCGCTCGCCAGTGAGATCATCCGCCATGCACGGCAGGACCTCGTGCGCCGCCTGGATGCCTACAAGGTCGAAAAGCCCCAGATCATGGACGATGTCGTCAGCTTCATCGAGACCAAGATGATGCCCATCATCGTCCGCCACGCCATCTCCGGCCGTGCCGACATCAACACCGAGGACAAGCTCTTCCACGACCCCGAGGCCCTGGCCATCCTCATCGACATCTTCTCCGAACGCGGCTTCCACGCGAAGACCGATGTTCATGTCATCGAGATTCCCGATCGCTTCGACCTTCAGACCGGCAAGATCGAGTGCCGGAAAAAGAAGGTTTTCCGCATCGCGGTGCAGTTCAAAGGCTCGGAGATTCGCCGTGGGTGATGCCTAGTTAGGAAGCAGGATTTTCACCACCATCCTCCCACACCACCGGACGTGTATTTCCACATCCGGCAGTTGGGTTGAGAATTTGTTTTCAGGTTCTTTATATAACGTTGGATGCGCTCACCGAAAAAGATGAGTCGGCGCAGGCTGAACCAGCTGAAAGACTCACTTTGCCGGGTTCAAGGTGGATTTCAGCCATGCCCTAACGACCCAAAAACAACAAACCCGGACATTGCTGTCCGGGTTCGTTGTTTGAGTCGTTTTCGCGGTAAGATTAGGCGAGAGCTTCGGTGAGGATGCGACCACCATTGACGATGTCGATAGGGCGAGCACCGTCCGACATGATGCGCTTCTCGGCGTTGATGCCAAGGAGACGATACATGGTCTTGGCGAGGTCTTCCGGGCCGACCGCGTCGCGATCAGGTTCGCCACCGAGGGCATCAGAAGCACCGTGGATGTAGCCTTCTTTCATGCCGCCGCCAGCCATCGCCACGGAGAACACGCGCGGCCAGTGGTCACGTCCATTGGTGCCGTTGATCTTTGGCGTGCGGCCGAATTCGGAGCTGACCATCACCAGCGTGCGCTTGAGCATGCCACGATCCGAGAGATCGGTGATGAGGCGGGCAAAGGCTTGGTCGAAGTTCGGAGCCTGACCTTCGAAGGCACTCTTGATGTTGGAGTGGTGATCCCAACCGCCATAATTGACGGAAACCATGCGCACACCAGCCTCGACGAGACGGCGAGCAAGGAGGAAACGCTGGCCAGCGGTGTTGCGACCGTATTCGTCACGCAGCTTGTCGGATTCTTTGGTGAGATCGAATGCCTCACGCGCCTTCTGGCTGCTGATCAAGCCGTAGGCAGACTGGTAGAAGCTGTCCATAGCGCTGATGGCGTCGGATTTTTCGGCGGCCTTGAAATGCTCGTCCACGGTGCCCAGCAGGTTGCGGCGGCGGTCAAAGCGCTTTTCATCGACGTCCTTCGGGGTGAGAAGGTCACGCACGGTGAAGCCCTTGTCCGCAGGATCACTGCCGAGGGCGAAGGGGCCGTAAGCGCTGCTCATGTAGCCGGTGCCCTGTTCAGGAGCGACCATGTTTGGCACAACGACATAGGGTGGAAGATTGTTTCGGCTGCCCTGCTCATGCGAGATGATGGAGCCAAAGCTGGGGAACTTGATCGCCGGGCTAGGGCGGTAACCGGTGAACATGTTGTGCGTACCACGCTCATGGGCGGCCTCACCGTGGGTCATCGAGCGGATGACGGTGAGCTTGTTCATGATCTTGGCGATGTTCGTGAATTTCTCACCCACGTATTCACCGGGGAGGGAGGTTTTGATCGGCGTGAAGGGGCCACGATAATCTGGCGAGGCGAAGGGCTTCGGATCCCACGACTCATGTTGGGCCATGCCGCCGGGCAGGTAGATGTGGATGACAGAGTCAGCGACGGCTTTGAAGGACTCCACATCAGGAATCACCGGAGCAGCCTGAAGGCGAAGCATGTCAGGCAGGGTAAGACCACCGAGTCCGCCGAGCATGCCGACGTATAGGAAGTCACGACGGCTGACACCGGAACGAAGATCAAGGTGGCTGCCCTGGCAGTTAGGATGCATTTTCATAATATAAACGGGGGGTGTTATTGCTAGAATCGCGTTGAGTTACGAGGGAAGTTTGGTGTTCTTGCAGATCCTGCGAAAAATTTCTCAAATCGTGTCATTCAGTCATCGCGGCTGGTTTATTTGGATACCCAACCCTCGTTGACCATCTGATGTATCCAAACCTGGAAGTCCACTGGCGCATCTGGGGGAAATTTGAGTTTCAGGATCATCGGCATCGTCTCTTCGCTGCTCTGCTCCAGCCAGTAATTCAGCTCCTTGGCCAACGCACTGTTACGAACCACATAACCATACACCACTTTGGCGCCAGGCTCGGCGATGGATCGCAGGCTAAAGCATTGCAACATGGCAGGATCTCCGAACTCATTTTCAAAATGACCGGCAGGAGACACCAGCACACGAAACAACCGCGGCGCTACGGGCCTTGTCTCCAAGAAATCTGACCACGCCATCTCACCCGCGCCCACGAACGACTCCCAGTCCACCCGGGGACCAGAGGCATGGTGCTCCACCGTGGCCAGTCGTCGGCCACCGCCCTCAAAAACGACGACATGCTGGGAGAACAATGGGGAAATTTCCTCCGCCTCGACGATGGAGTCGAACAACACCGGTCCGTCCGCGTTCTTCCCATAATAAATGCCCATCAGAGGGGCCACGCGCACTTGGTCCCGCACCAACAGCGCACGTTGTTTCCAATTCGGTGCCTGCAAAAACTGGCGCAGCGCCTCATCTGCAGCGACCAGCTGCGCAAGGTCTGCCGATGTTTCCTCCACACCAGCCTGAATGGTGGCTGTCTTGTGCTTATCACTGCCTGTCGGGCGGAAAACGAGATTTCCTGGATTGACTGGTGGCAGCGTTTCATCGGGCGTGATCATCGCAGCTTCAGGAGCAACAGAGCTGTTTGTAAGCAGCAGACTCTCATCTTGAATTTTGTCAGTTCCGAAAAGCCTGAGCCTCTCCTGTTTCTCTTGGAAAGACTGATACAGGCTGAATGCCATCATCACGACCACAACGGCAGCCACCAAACCACCCCCAATCACTAACCGACGGCGGAAAATGCGCACCTCAGGGTCCATGCGCATGCGGTCAAACGCGTCTCCCGGCAGCGGCTGCGGCCCACACTCTTCGCTCACAGGCAGCGGCTCGGCAGCAGACTCAGGCTCGGCCTGCGTCACGAGGAGAGCGCGGCGTTTTGTCTTGGTGCTCTTCTCGGCCATCTGGAGCATCACCATTTCTCCGCATTCCGGGCAGGGGCGTGAGCGTGTGACGGCCGAAACCTGAATTTCGACGGATTTTTCGCAATGAGGACAGACGAGTTTGGTGGCCGGCATGCGGGCGTTTTTCAGTATGACGAGGTCTCAGACATTGCGTTTGTTCACACGTTGCCGCAACCGGCACATGGTTCATTTTTTGTTACCATTTGAACGCCACACCACTGCGGGACCGGAGACGCTGCAAGCCCCAGCTCATCATCAAACGTCCGTCATCCCAGATGTAGGCGGTTTTGGTACCCAGCTGCACCAGGATCACCTCGCGGCCGCCACTGGCCGCGCTGGAGATCAGACAGCGGCCGCTGGCGACGGTGTAGCCGGTTTTCATGCCATTGCATTCAGGCATGGCACCGAGCAGGTCGTTCGTGTTTTCCAGGGTGACCGAGCGACCGTCCGCGCGGCGGAAGGTGTAGTACTTGCGCCGCACCGCATCGCGAAGGGTGCCGTTGCGGTACGCGGCCATCGCCACGCGGGCCATGTCTCGAGCGGTGGAATGCTGCCCTGGAACGGTCAAGCCATGCGGATTTTTGAAATTCGAGTTCGTGCAGCCCAGGGAGCGCACTTTAGCGTTCATTTTCGCCGCGAAGGCGCTGATGCTGCCGGCGTTATCTCGCGCCAGTACGTTGGCGATGTCATTGCAGCTCTTCACCAAAAATGCGTAAAGCAAGGTCCGGCGTGAATACATCTCGCCGGGCTTCAACCCCATCCGTGTCGGCTCCACCGCCACATCCGAGGACTGTACACGCACCATTTTGTCCAGATTGCCAGCGTCCAGCACCACCAGCGCCGTCACCAGCTTCTGCGTGCTGGCCACAGCACGGGCGGTCTCAAAATTACGCCCCGCCAGATGCTGGCCGTTGCGCGCATCGAGCAGGAGGTAGGAGGCGGCCCGAATCGAAGGCCCGGAACTCACCACCAGGGTCGGACTCTCAGGCATCATGACGTTGTGCGCATAAGGATTCCCATCTCCCTGCGCCGTGGCATCCGCCAAGTACTGCGTGGGGCTAGGTGCCACCGGAATCGCCTTCACGACTTCATGGTTGGCACAACTGACCAGCGACCAGGCGGCCGCCGCTGTCATTATTATCTGGGTACATTTCATCATGGCAGGCAACGCAGCGCGAATCCGCAGTTTTCATGCCGAACTTGGACACGACGCAGCGGGCATCTAGGCCACCCAGCCTTTATTGTCAAACCTTGCGCCCCTCGCTTCGCGCTCCATGATCGTCACACTATGGCTCTCATCATCAACAGCGAACACATCGACGAAGAAATCATCGAGGCGGAATTCCGCCAGATCAAAGGACACTATGAACGCACCCTCCAGGTCGCCTGCTGCGAGCGCGATCCTGAATTTCGCGGCATGGCCAAGGACCACATCATTTCCCGCGTCTTGCTCAACCAGGAAAGCCGCCGCCGCGTGCCCGAGGTGGCCGAGGAGGACATCACCGCCCGTTTGAACAAGCTCATCGACGAGGCCGGAGGAGAGTCACAATTCTACCTCAACATCGGCCTGCCGCCCAAAGACTCCGCTCTGGTGCGTGACAACATCGCTGGTGGCGTCCGCCTCGACAAAACGCTCCAGCAAATCTACTCCCCTGAACCGGTGCCCACTGAGGCCGACCTGCGGGCCTGCTACGAGGCCAATTTGAAGCACTACATGACCGACGAGCAGATCAAGGCCTCTCACATCACCAAAAGCCTCCAGGGAGCCACCAGCCGCCAAGATGTTTATCAAGCCATGCGTGGCATCCGTTCCCAGCTCCTCGCCGGGGCCGAATTCGCCCAACTCGCCGAAGAACACCGCGCCGACGAGCAGCAGCAGATTGACCTCGGCTGGTTCAAACGCGGCGAGTTCATGGAGGAGTTTGAAACCATCGCCTTCTCCATGGGCGAGGGTGAGATCAGCCCTGTCTTCACCACCCAACTCGGCTTCCACGTCTGCACCGTCACCGGCCGCAATCCCTCCGTCGCTCGTCTGTTTGAAGAGGTGAAAGAAGACGTCAAAACTCGCTTCCTCGAAGAGCACCGCGACAAAAAATTCAACGCCCTCCTCGAAGATCTCAAAACCGCCGCCAAAATCGAGGACACCGACCCCGATGAAGGAGCCAATTGCGGGCATTGATCGAAATATGGTAGCCCCGCCTTCAGGCGGTCTGGGAGCCCCCTGCTCCTATGCTGAAATACCTCCTGGCGTGGGAAGTCAGAGGTGAGTGGTGAAAA
>JAJTDU010000088.1 GCA_021298725.1 Verrucomicrobiaceae bacterium
CAGCCTGCGTGCGTGTATGTGAAGACCGACGGCTACAATCCACGTGAGAAGACGCTGCTGGAGACGATGATCGCAACGAAGGAGATCCCGGTGACGGTAGGTGTCTTCGTGAAGCCCGGCACGCTGCCTGCGCCGATGAAAGGCACCGCCGACCGCCGCAACCGCTGCTTTGAATACGACGGCATCACGGACAACAACGTGCGCTTCTTCGATGAGGAACTGCTGCCGTTCATCGTGAATGAGCATCAGCTCAATCTCAGCACTGACGGCAATGACCGCTGTATATCCGGCGGCAGCAGCGGCGGCATCGCGGCCTTTACAGCGGCTTGGCATCGCCCCGAGGCCTTCAGCCGCGTCTATGCCGCCAGCGGAAGCTGGGTGGCGTTTCGCGGCGGGCATGAGTTCCCCACGATGGTGCGCAAATTCGAGGCGAAGCCAATCCGCGCTTATTTTACCACCGCCACGCACGATATGGAGAATGCGGCGGGCGACTGGTATCTGCTGGATCAGGAAATGGACAAGGCGATGAAGTTCTCCGGCTACGATTACCAATTCCGCATCATCGACGGCCGTCATGTCGCCGGTTATGGCGAGAACTGGCAGGAGGCGATGGCCTTTCTCTGGAAAGGCTGGCCGGAACGTGTGAAGGCCGGGCCCAGCGCTCCGCGTGCACAGGAAATCATCATTCCCGGCGAAGAGTGGAAACTCGCCGCCGAAGGCTTCAAGAGCACTCGCGGCCCTTCGACGAATGCCGCAGGTGAGGTGTTCTTCGCTGACACATCGAACAACAAAATTCACCGCATTGATCTCGACGGAAGTGTAAAGGAGTTCGCTGCGGACACCGGCAACGCCCATTGCGTCAGCGTTGGTACGGATGGTAAAGTTTACACCGTCTCCGAGAAGTCGGGCAAGATCATGAGCTACGACGCCGACGGCAAGAGCCGCGTGGTGCTCGATGGCCTGACAGGCCACTCCATTCTCGCGATGCCCAATGGCAGCCTCTACGTGACCGACAACGATGATAAGAAGCCGAACAACGGTGGCAGTGTGTGGTTGATCAAGGATGGCCAGAAGAAGCAGGTCGATGCCGGCATCAAGTTCGCCACCGGCATGGCCTATCGACCCGACCAATGGCTGCTCTCCGTCGCCGAAGGCCATTCGAAGTGGGTTTATAGCTATCAGATCAACGAAGATGGCTCGCTCACAAACAAGGAGAGCTTCTTCCAGCTCCACGTCGCTGATTGGGAGGACGATGCGGGCTCAGAATGCGTCTGCTACTCGCTCGAAGGTCGCCAGTTCATCGCTACCAAAAGCGGCGTGCAGATCAGCGCCGACGACGGCCCCACCCAGGTGATTCTCCCTGTGCCAGATCGCAGCCGCGTCACCGGCGTCGCCATCGGCGGCAAAGACAAGGACACGCTGTATGCTTTCTGCGGCAATAAGATCTGGCAACGCAAGATCCAGCAGCACGCCCTCGGCGCGTGGAGCCCGTGGACGAAGGTGGTGCCGAACAAGCTGTAGATTCGATTGGGAATCGAAGCCTCTCAGGCATCGCGCATCCGCCGATGACGTGCCTCCAGAGCACGTTCAAAGCTCACCAGTTCACGCAGCAGCGCATTGTAGCGGCTGTGGGCTTCATTGCCATGTTCACGGCCCAGCAAGGCATACAACTCGTGATCCGCGTTGAGTGCCTCGTCACCGGAAAGGATCATCTCCATTCCGCAACGCCGCATTCGAGGGCTGGCGATCTTCACCAAACAAGCTGCCACGCTCGCACGATGCTGCGCAAGGTCGTCGAGACCTTGCAAAAGCTCAGCTTCCCATGCCGGGCGCTGAACCGGCTGCGATCCCGCCACCCCATCAGCACCGCCTAGACTTCGCCCGTGAAGTAAATGCGCCCCTCCGAAGTCACCGCCGCCTCAAGGCGTTGCATAAGCAGTTCGATCCTGTCTTTCGTGGTGTGGGAGCGCATTGGCTTATGATGATCTGCTGGATAGCAAACTCATGTCCAAACTCGCGGTTTAGATCAGCTCCGATGCAGAGATTACGGTAGCGATAGGCCCCCTCGTCATCTCACAGGCGAAGCAAAGTAGCCCTCTCGCTCCGCGAGAGGAAGCCAGGGTGTGGTAAGCTCAACGGTTCAAGAACATCCGACACGCAGTCAGCCTGCGGAAGCGCTCCGCTCATCTCGACGGAGCGAGATGGCCACTTTGCTGGCGCAGCCTTCGTAAACCAACCGCTACCATACGCGGTTTAGCAAAACTGCTCCTTCACCACACACTGGATTTCCGGCGGAGCGGGAAGCTGGTTCTGATAGAAGGTGTAGGAATTGATGGCAGTGAGATAGCCGTCGTTCTTCGTCGCAGAGCTAACCCAGGCAGCGGATGGCAGAGTGCCGACGCTGCGTTTGACGAAGTCCGCGTGCGACAGGCGCACCTTCTTCTTGTCCGGCTCCAGCGTCTTGCCCTTCGCGTTGCCTTTGTCGGTCAAATCCGGATCGAGTTTGTATTCTGGCCCGACTTCGAAAGTAGCATCGCCCTGCTTGCCGGGATTCTCGGTGTAGGTTTCGGCGGCGTTGAGGGAGGCAAAGCCGGCAAGGGCAACGAGGAGTCGTTTGATCGTGAAAGGGTGGTGGGTGAAAAAGATGGCTGCGCTGACATCATTTGGCCTTCTTTGGCGAAGCGGGATGCGCGGTGAGGTTCGCGGCGGCTTGCAGCAGTTTTTCGTGCTCGGCGGTGTTCGCGGGGAGTGCTCCTTTGGCAAAGGCGGGTAGCAACTTCTCCCACACGAGGTCGAGTTCGGTCTGCATCTGGCCGGTTTGTGCGGTGATGGCGATGACCGCGTCGTGCTCGGGGATCACGAGGCAGATTTGACCGTCGCGGCCGTCGCCACGGAAGCAGTTGTGCTGGCAGCGCCAGAACTGAAAGCCGTAGCCTTGCTGCCAGTCGGAGGTTTTGCCGCTGGGCGCTTTGGAGTTGTCCACGTGCTTCGAGGTCGCTTCGTCGATCCATTTTTCGGAGAGCAAGGGCTGTCCGTTCCACTGGCCGCGTTGCAGATAGAGCTGACCAAACTTCGCGATGTCTTCCGTGCGGATGTGCAGGCCGTAACCGCCGAGGCTGTAGCCCTCTGTGCTGGTGTCCCACACGGGGTTTTCAATGCCGAGAGGCTCAAAGAGGCGTGGCTTGAGGTAATCGAGCACGGTCTGGCCCGTGGTCTTCGTAATGATGGCGGAGAGCATGTAGCTGCCTGGCGTGTTGTAGCGGAAAAACGTGCCCGGCTTCTGCGTGACCGGATGGGCCAGGAAACCCTTCACCGACGGGCCTTTGTCGAAGCCAAACTTCGGCTCCACCTCGTGCCCACCGCTCATGGACAACAGATCACGCACTCGCATGGACTTGAGGTTCTCACTCGCCTCCGCCGGTGCTTCAAGGGGGAAAAATTTCAGCACCGGATCATCAAGCGTCAGCTTGCCCTCCGCCACCGCGAGGCCGATGGCCGTGGAGGTGAAGCTCTTGCTCAGTGACCACATGACGTGGCGCTTATCGGGTGACTCCGGCTTCCACCATGCCTCCGCGATGACGTGACCATGACGCACGAGCATGAAGCTGTGCAGCGTGTTGATTTGCTGGTCCGCCGTCTCGATGAAGTCACACACCGCAGCCGAGGAAATGCCCTGCTGCTCGGGTGTGCTGCGTGGCAGAGCTTTATCAGCGGCCTGGGCGGCCAGTGAGCTGACGAGAAGAAGGAGCGGGAGAACGAAGAGACGGTGAATCATGGTGGGGAGGCTTGTAGAGGAGATCGCATTTCAACTCGACCAATGCCTCCACTCTTTCGCTGAGGAACTTTTGCGACACCACGATCATCGCAACCACTTCCAAGGCTCGGAGTTTCAAAAGTCTCCCAAAGCCATGAAGTCTCTCGTTTTCTCTTTTCTCGCCTGTTTCGCCGTCTCACCAGTTTTCGCGTACGATCCACTGAAAGTGCCGGAGGCCACTTTGGCGGCTCCACTCGACTTCACCGTGCAGGATGCCTCACGCGAGCGTGCGTTGCCGATCCGCGTGTATCTGCCTGTGGCGTCTATCCCGCATTGCCGCCCGGCGACAAATACGAACTCGTCCTCCACGAAGCCGAGCACGGTGCCTTTGGTGAACGCGTCATCCTCGCCCTCAGCACCGCCTTCTGGGATGCCTTCCTCAAAGGCGATGCCGAGGCCAAAACTGGCTGAATGGCGAAGGCGCACGCTCCGTTCTTGAGAAAGACGACAGGTGGCAGCGGAAGTAGGCGTTCACGCTTTCTCTCATGCGTCCACTCCTCCTTCTGCTCACACTCAGCCCGCTCCTCTCCGCCGAGACGATCACCAACTCCATCAGCATGAAGCTTGTGCCGATTTCACCCGGCAGTTTCACCATGGGGCAGAATGGACCGGCGGCGGATTACAACGTGAAGAAGCATGCGGAGAAGTTTGATGATGCCGATTGGGATGAAAAGCCCGCGCATCGCGTGTCGATCCAGACGCCATTCCATCTCAGCGTCACGGAGGTCACCCTCGCTCAATACCGTCACTTCGATCCGAAACACCGGGGCCAAAAGGGCGACGACGCAGTCACTGAGGTGAGCTGGAACGATGCGGTGGCCTTCTGCGGGTGGTTATCCAAGCAGGAAGGCCAAACGTATCGCCTGCCGACGGAGGCGGAGTGGGAGTTTGCCTGCCGTGCGGGCACGACGACACTGTTTCACACCGGTGAGGCGCTTCCGGCCGGTTTTCACTCGTGGCCGAACGACACCGGTGTGCGCGACCGTTTTTTTCCGGAGGAAAAGATGCCGCCCGAGTATCAGCCGAAGGCCACGAAGCTCTCGCTGAAGGTCAGTCGCACACCCGCGAACGCGTGGGGCCTGCACGACATGCATGGCAACGTCGGCGAGTGGTGCGCGGACTGGTATGGGCCGTATGAGGCCAACGAGCAGAGTGATCCGCTCGGTCGCGTCGATGGCGACTTCCGTGTGATTCGCGGTGGCAGTCATTCCACGCAGACGCGGCTGCTGCGCTCGGCGAACCGGATGTCATGGCTACCGGAGGCGGTGAATGAGCGAATTGGATTCCGCGTGGTGCTCGGTGATTGGCCAAAGGGCGAGAAACTGCCGCTGCCAAAGCCCGCGCTGCATGCGCAGAACGTTTCTCAAGGCACACCGAAGATCGAGCGGATGGACCCGAATATACCGGTTTTTGAAGGACCGAAGCCCTTCGTCAAAGTGGAGCCGAATTCCTTTGGCCCGACGTTTTCTTGGCACAATCACAGTCCCGCTATCGCCGAGTGCCCGAACGGTGATCTGCTCGCCGTGTGGTATTCCTGCGTCGATGAGGCAGGAACGGAGCTGAACAATCTCGCGAGCCGTTTGCGCCTCGGTGCCAGCGAGTGGGAACCTGCCTCGCTCTTCTGGGATGGTGCGGATGTGAACGATCATGCGCCGAAACTCTGGTGGGATGGCGAACAAACGATCTTTCACTTCGCACGCGGTCATCGCGAAAATATCGTGCGCCACAGCACCGACAATGGCGTCACCTGGAGCAAGTCGCAGATCCTCCAGCCCTGGAGCGAGATCGGCAATCAGCTCATGCGCAGCCGTGATGGCACGCTCTACATGACGCAGGATGTCACCACCACCAGCCTCACGAAAAGCACCGACGGAGGCAAGACCTGGACCTCCGAGGTGATCACCGACAAGAAGCTCGCGCATCGCCACGGCAGCGCCGCACGTCACGCCGGCATCCACGCACCCATCGTCGAACTCAAAGACGGTCGCCTCATGACCTTCGGCCGACTCAACACCGAAGCCGAGCAAGCCAAGTTCAATTTCAAAACACCCGCCAGCTTCTCCAGCGACGGTGGCAAGACCTGGACGCATGAAGCCACCGAGTTCCCCGCCATCAGCAGCGTGCAGCGGCAAGCGCTCATCCGACTGCGTGAAGGCCCGCTGCTCTTCTGCTCCTTCACCGATCTCTCAGCGAATGCCCGCAAACCCAACGGCATGTCCTTCAAGAGCCAAAACGGCGACTTCAACGGTGCCGGCCTCTTCGCCGCCATCTCCTTCGACGACGGCAAAACCTGGCCGCACAAGCGTCTCATCACCCCCGGCTGCCAAGAGCGCACCCTCAACGGCATCGACCGCAACATGTTCCCGCTCAGCAGCACCCGCGCCGAGCACAATGGCTACCTCGCCGCCATCCAAACCCGCGACGACCGAATCCAACTCATCAGCAGCCGCAATCACTACGTCTTCAATCTCGCTTGGCTCAAAGCGCTGCCTTAGCCTCGATTAGCAACCGCACTTTCCGGCAAACGAGACCCAAAGACGAAACGCTTGAAGGAAGGCTGCCTCCATGCGATGCATGGAGCCATGCAAAAGCTTCAAATCCTGTTTCCTGAGCCGCTCATGGCGATGTTGCGGCAACTGGCCCGAGTCGAAGACCGGCCTGTGAGTGAGATCGTCCGGCGTGCCGTGGATCGCGACATGGAGCAGCGGGCAGGCATGTTGAACAGCGTACGGTCCAAGAAAGCGTCTCCGCCTGCTTTTCCCACCTTTGATGGTGGAGCCCTGTTGGTGAAAGCCGCCGATATGAAAGCCATCCTCCACGCCGACGACACTTGATGAAGAGCTTGGACACCAACATCCTGATCTACGCCGCCAACAACCGGGTGCCTGAACATGCCAAGGCTTTGGAACTCGTGAATGAGATGCTGGCCAATCCAGACGAGTGGATCATTTCGGATCAGGTGCTCTGGGAGTTTTACAAGGCCCTGCGTCACCCGAAGATTCTCGAAAAGCCGAGGTCTGCCGCTCAAGCTGCTGCACAGATCCGGTTTCTCCGCGAGCAAAGCGGCGTGGCTTGTTGTGCCTATGAAACCGCCTGCTTCGCCGATGTGATCTCCATCCTGCAGAAGCCACGCTTCCCCTACCAGCGCACTCACGATTCCGTGCTCGGCGTGACGCTTGTCAAAAATGGCGTCAAGACCTTCTACACCCGGAACGAGAAGGACTTCGCCGACATTCCGTTTCGAAGCGTGATCAATCCCGTGGATTGATCTGTTGAGCGTCTCTACCCTCTGCGTCGCCATGGCAAAGTGGTCCGCTCAGTCCTCTGTGCGGTCTGATGCATCGAATTCCGCACAGAGGACAGTGCGGCACACGTTCATAGCTTTGCCATGCGTTTCATCACACTCATCACCACTCTCCTCGCGCTGCCCTTGCTCGCGCAGGAGCCTTTGCCCAAAGTCAAAACCGAGATCTTCGAGGGCAGCGGCCACAAAGCGGTGCTGTATGCCGCGCCGACGCCTGCCGAAGGCAAACCGTGGGTATGGTATGCGCCGACACTGAATGGCGGTGTGTCGCTGGCGGGACGTCCTATGTATTTCGAGGCCTTTATGAAGACGGGCATCAGCCTCGCTGGCTTCGACCTTGGCGAGGTGCGCGGTTCACCAGCGAGTTCGGCGAAATTCACGCTGTTTTATGACGTGATGGTGAAGCGCGGCTTTTCCGCAAAGCCGATCATGCTCGGCCAAAGTCGCGGTGGCATGATGACGCTGGCGTGGGCGTTTCGGAACCCGGACAAAGTAAACGCCTGGGTCGGCATCTATCCCGTGTGCAATCTCGCGAGCTGGCCGCTGAAGAACTCGAAGAAAGACACCCTGGCTGATTTTGCGATGCCGGAGGCCGATTTGGTGGCGAGGCTGAAGGAGTTCAATCCCGTCGATAACCTCGCTGGTCTCGCCGCGAACAAGGTGCCGATGTTCGCCGTGCATGGCGATTCCGATGTCGTGGTGCCGGATGATTTGAACACGCAGATCCTCAAAGAACGCTACGAAGCCGCTGGTGGCTCCTTTACCGTGAAGATCGTCCCCGGCGAAGGCCACAAGGTCGGCCCTGCGTTTTTCGAGTGCCGGGAACTGGTCGATTTTGTTCTCAAACACGCCAAATAATCACCACCATGAAAACCCTGCTCGCCTCACTCGCTCTGCTGTTCGTTGTCCAAGCCTTCGCGGCGGAAAATCCGCAGCTCGCTGCTGTTCAGGCGGCTGACAAGGCCCGCATCGACGCGATGCAGTCGGGCGATCGTGAGAAGCTTAGCGCCATCTTTTCCGATGAACTGCGCTACGCTCATTCAAACGGAGATGTCGATACCAAGGCATCGTTCATCGACATCCTCAGCGCCGGGAAGACGAAGTATGTGAGGTATGACTACGAGGAGCAGGGCTTCACCTTTCCGTCTCCGGGCATCGCGCTCATGACAGGTCGTGCGCACGTGAAAGCAGAGTCTGAAGGCAAGACGATGGATGCGGTGTTGAGCTTTCTGGCCGTTTGGCGTCAAGAAAAGGGCCGGTGGCGCTTCCTCGCGTGGCAGTCGTGCAAGCTGCCGTCGGTGGTGAAGTAACTTCGATTTTGAATCGAATCTACTCTGCATCTACAATGGCGTTTTCGAGTGTCATCCGCGTGGTCGGGTTTTGATCTGCCGGTCGAGCCATTTCGTGACGTCGTTGACCACCTCCGCGTGCTGCACGTCATGCAGCAGTAGATGATACGAACGCGTGTACCAGAGCAGTTTTTTGCTCCGGCTTCGCACTTCGGCAAACAGCGCGTGAATTTGATCCGCCGAGGATAACACGTCATTCGGCGAGGCCACGAAGAGCACCGGCATTTTCAGCTCGTGAGCCGCGTCGGTGTTTTCATCCAGCATGCGGCCGATGGTCGTCAGCAGCCGCAGTGAAAAGGCGCTGATGTGGTGCGGCGTCACTGCCATCTGGCTGCCGTGGGTGGAGGCGGAAGTGACTTGGATTTTGTTTTCGTCCACCCCGGCCAGTTCGCCGAGGGAGTAGCGTGTGCGTGGCGAGAGCTTGGCCGCCGTTTCGAGCACGAAGCGCTGAAAACCGCCGACCGTCATGCGCAGCCCTGCCACAGGTGAGGCAAGGATGATGCCCTGCGGGTCCGAA
>JAJTDU010000089.1 GCA_021298725.1 Verrucomicrobiaceae bacterium
CGCAGCAACATCAAAGCCGAACACGAGAAATACACCACCAGCATCCCCGGCATCTTCGCCTGCGGCGACTGCCGACGCGGCCAATCCCTCGTCGTCTGGGCCTTCAACGAAGGCCGCGGTGCCGCGAGAGAGTGCGACCGCTTCCTCATGGGCGCCACGAGCTTGCCGTGATTCGCTGATTAAAGACTCAAGTTAAAAGCCCAAGGTTCGCAAGAACCTTGGGCTTTTCATTGGTTCCTCTTCCCGCGCATGGTGACCAGTTTTCCAAGGTTAATGCTTCTCCATTGCTGTCTCGCTGCACCATGGCGTTGAACTGCCCTCTCCCACTTGAGCTGCAGCTCCCATGATGAATCGCCGCAAGCAGCCACCCATCACTGAACCGACGAACAGCAACGACATTGATCAGCTTGAGGGAATCGCATCAGGATTTGAAATCTCCTTCAAATGCGTTTTCCACTCCTGACAGACCGAGTGGTGCGCGGATGTGGATTACGACGCACGGCTGACGCTACGCGCCTTTGTGGATGGTTAGGTGATCGGCCGCGCCACACAACACCGGCGCTGGAGATTGAGTAATCGTCGCGTAGGGGACCGTATGGTCTCGCACACCATGAAGCTCGTCCTCACCTGCCTCGCTTTTTTCACCACGCTCGCCTCCGCGGCCACCTTTCGGGCCGGAGTGGCCACGGTGGATATCTCCCCCACCGAGTTCCCGCGCATCATCGCGGGAGGATTTTTGGAAGGACGGGGCGAAAAGCTCGCGGACAAGCTCTTCGTTCGCAGTTTTGTGCTCGATGATGGCAAGATGAAGATCGCCTTCGCCATCGTGGATACCTGCATGATGGAGCAGTCGCTCATTGATGAAGCCAAAGGCATCGCGTCCAAGCAATGCGGCATCCCGGTGGATCGCATGATGGTCAGCGCCACGCACACACACTCCGCACCCGCCGCGATGAGCTGCCTCGGCACGCGGAAGGACACGGTGTTTGCGAAATTCCTCACGCCGAAGATCGCCGAGGCCATCGTGGCGGCAAATGCGGCGCTGCAACCGGCCCGCATCGGCTGGGGCTCGTTCGACGACTGGGAGCACACACACAACCGCCGTTGGATTCGCCTGCCGGGCAAGGAAGTCGTCGATCCCTTTGGCCAGCTCACGGGCCGGGCGAACATGCATCCCGGCTACCTCAGCAAGGACGTCGTCGGCCCCAGCGGCCCGGTGGATCCGCAGCTCAGCGTCATCGCGCTGCAAACGCTCGATGGCCAACCGCTCGGCGTGCTCGCGAACTACTCGCAGCACTACTTTGGCACCGCGCCGGTCTCCGCCGACTACTTCGGCCTCTTCTGCAAGCACCTTACCGCGAAAATGGGCCAGCAGGGCGATGGCAATGGCCCCTTCGTCTGCGCCATGAGCCAGGGCACCAGCGGCGACCAGATGTGGATGGACTACGGCGCGGAGAAAAAGACGATCACCATCGAGCACTACGCCTCCGAGGTCGCCGACAGCGCGATGAAGGCCCTGCAAACCGTGAAGTATGCCGACCTCGCCCCGCTCGGCATGATCGAGAAGACGCTGGAGCTCAAATATCGCGTCCCCGACGAAAAACGCCTCGCCTGGGCCCGTCCCATCGCCGCAAAGATCGAAAACGACCTGCCAAAGAACAAAGAGGAAGTGTATGCGCGAGAGGCGCTGATTTTGCATGAGCGGCAAAAGACCAACGTGAAGCTCCAAGCCATCCGCATCGGCGATCTGAGCATCGCCACGCTACCGAACGAGGTGTATGCGCTCACGGGGTTGAAGCTTAGGGAGGCTTCTCCGTTTGGAAAGCACTTCAATATTGAACTGGCGAATGGAGCCACCGGCTACATCCCACCGCCGGAGCAGCACACACTCGGAGGCTACACAACATGGCCTGCGAGGACCGCCGGGCTTGAGATTCAAGCAGAGCCGCAAATGGTGGCTATGTTGAGCGAATCCATCGCTCACGTCGCAGGCAAGCCTTCGCGCCCCATTCGCGCTTCCGATGGCCCATACTCCAGCGAAACACTCGCATCGAAGCCTGCCTCCTATTTCCGCTGTGATGACGCTCGTTCGACACTGACCAACGAATTGGGCGCAGAAGCCAAATTGATCGGCGCTCATGCTTTTTATCTGCCGGGAGCCGGTTCTGGCCTTGGTTACGATGAAGAGTCCGCTTTGAAGCCTTCGCCTTTCTCCAGTGCTCACACAATCAACCGCTCCATCCAACTCGCTGGCGGCCATCTTGAAACTTCCAACCTGAAACTTGGAACTCAGTCAGCCATCGCTCTCTGGTTTTGGCTCGGCCACGAAAGCGGCGCGAGTGATCGCATGGGCGAGTTGATCAACGCGCTGGGCGTCAGCTTGAAGGCGCATCAGTTCCCGGATCACACTTTGCAATTGGAGCTGGCGAGCGGCGACAGCAATGTAGTCCAGAGCTTTAGCTCGACGGACGCGGCCAGCAAAGGGAGCAATCACGGGCTGAAGCCCATGACTACTTTCGTTGCCGACGACTGGCACTTCGCCGTGCTCATCCGCGATGGCGAAAACGTGCGCGTGCATCTTGATGGCTCGGAGAAGCCCGTTTTGACCGGAAAGGCCGGGAAAGCGGCCAATGAGGTGCTTTTTGGCCAGAGACTCGAAGGCCGGCTCGATGAGATCACGGTCTGGGATCGCGTCATCGAGCCTTCGCTCATCGCGAAGCTTTGGAACATCTCGAAAGTGGGTGAGGAGAATGCGAAGCGGGCGGTTTCGCGGGCGGAGCGGAAGAAGCGGACGCAGGTGCAGAGCTCCGCCTTGCTGAAGGCGCATGAGAACTGGTCCGCGTCGATGCGCTTCAAGAACACGAAGGCGAACGACGTCAGCGCCGTGACCGCCTACCTCATCTCGCGTGGCCCAAAGGGCGATCATCAAGCGCCGGGCGATCACCTCGGCATCGGCGGGAACTTCAAAGATTCACTGCCGGGTCGGTTGTTCGTCTTCAATGGCAATGCGGCCTCGCAAATCGTGCGCGGCACGACAGTCATCGAGCCGGGCACGTGGAATGACGTGAAGCTGGAGCGCCTCGGCTCACGCGTGAAGGTCACGCTCAATGGCAAGGTGGAGATCGACGCCGAACTGCCTGTCACGGCGCCCGGCGCGAAGGAATTGTTCTTCAGCAAACGCTGCGATGACTTCGCGCCGTTGGAAGGTGCGTTTGAGAAGATCGAGGTCGCGGGTTTGGAAAAACCCGCCGCTGCGGCACCTGCGCCGAAGCTGGAACTGGCCTCCCAACCACTCTCTCCCGAAGAATCCGCGAAGAAGTGGCATGTGCGTGAGGGTTACCGTATCGAACTCGTCGCGGCGGAGCCGGTGGTGCTCGATCCGGTCGCGTTTGATTGGGATGAGCAGGGCCACCTGTGGGTCATCGAGATGGCGGACTACCCGCTGGGCATGGATGGCAATGGCAAGGCCGGTGGACGCGTCGTGAGGCTCGAAGACACCGACCACGATGGCCGCTACGACAAGCGCAGCGTCATCGTCAGCGATTTGAGCTATCCCACCGGCATTTTGACGTGGCGTGAAGGCGTCATCGTCACCGCCGCGCCGGACATCTTTTTCATTTCGCCGGATGGCACGAAGAAGCTGCTCTACACCGGCTTCAGCACCGGCAATCAGCAACTCCGCGTGAACGGCCTGCGCTGGGGCATGGACGGCTGGGTGTATTGTGCCGCCGGGGCGCATCACGGCGGCTACAACAAAGGCACGCAGATCGAGTGCAAGCTCACCGGCGAGAAGATCGACCTCGGCAGCCGCGATTTCCGCTTCAAGCCGGACACGGGTGAGTTTGATCCGCAAAGCGGCCCTTCGCAGTTCGGCCGTTCCCGCGACGACTGGGGCCACTGGTTCGGCGTGCAGAACAGTTCCCCGCTCTGGCACTACGTGTTGCAGGATCACTACCTGCGCCGCAATCCGCACGTCATCCCGCCAGACCCGATCCATCAGCTCTTCCCGCGGAATCCGCCCGTGTATCCCGCCAGCAGCAGCGAGAAGCGCTTTCACAGCTTTGATCAAGCCGGCCGCTTCACCAGCGCCTGCGGCATCGAAGTGTATCGCGATCAGGTGCTCTTCAACGACGGCAAAACGCACGCCTTCACCTGCGAGCCGTTTCATAACGTCGTGCAGCATCATGTCCTCGAAGACGACGGCGTCACCTTCAAAGCCGTTCCGGATAGTAGCCATCTCGCTTCGCGAACCGACCGAAGGGAGATAGCCAGCCAAAGGCTGCCCGGAGGGGGGAACGAAGCGACAGCAAATGAGCAAACGGCGTCCAAAAGCGGGAAAGCGTCCAAACAAGAAAACGCTCCGCTCATCTCGACGGAGCGAGATGGCCACTCTGCTGTCGCGTTTCACGACTTCCTCGCCAGCGAAGACCGCTGGTGCCGCCCCGTCATGGTCCGCACCGGCCCCGATGGAGCGCTGTGGGTCGCCGATATGTATCGCTACATGATCGAGCATCCCCAGTGGCTGCCGCAGAACGGCAAAGAGGAGCTGCTGCCGCATTACCGAGAAGGAGACGACAAGGGGAGGATTTGGCGGGTCGTAAAAAGTAGCCATCTCGCTCCGCGAGATGAGCACACGGCGTCCAAAAGCGGGAAAGCGTCCGGCCAAGGAAACGTCCCGTTCATCTCGACGGAGCGAGATGACTACTTTGCTTCGCAGAACGGCTGGCTGAGGGACAAAGTGCATATGAGGTCGATGTGGAGTGGTAAAATTCCGGCTTTTGATCCAGTCGCTTCTGGTGTCGGAACAGTGCAATGTGCTTGGGCAGCACTTTCCTCAGGCAAACTCAGCACCTCTGATTGCATCGTCCTTTTGAATGATGACTACGGTGAGCAAGCACTTCAGATGGCCGAGAGGATCGACTGGATGGGCGATGATGTTCGATTGCTCCAAAAAGCGCTGGAGAAGCTCTTGAACGACAAGGATGCCAAAGTGCGCCTCCAACTGGCCTGCACGCTCGGCGAACTGAAATTCGAGTGGGCAGGAGATTTGCTGGCGGAGGTGCTTAACAGCGCGGAGCCGGGTTCGCCGCTGCAAGGCGCGGCGTTGAGTTCGGTGCTGCCGCATCTGGAGCGGGTTTGTGCTCGTGCGGACAGCAAATCGTTCGCGATGCTCCTGCGCTGCGCGTTGGCGACGAAGAACGAAAAAGCCATCGCGGCGCTCGTGACGCGGATGGATGCGCAAAAGGGCCTGGAGGAGCTTCTGGGCGCTTTGGACGAGAAAAATCTCTCGCTGGCGGCTTTCGCGAAACAGGTCACGGATGCCAAGGCGCGTAAAGCGGTCGAAAAAATGGCCGCGAAGCTGCAACAGGCTGCGGACTCGATCCAAATGGCTCCGACGATGGAATCGCTGGCCTTGCTGGCCTCGGATCGCGAGCATCGGGAGATGGTGAAGGGCCTGCTGCCGGAGCTTTGGGCCAAGACGGGCAAGACGGACGTGCTGCGGCTCGTCGCGAAGCTGCAACCGCAGGGCGGCGAGCAGTTTTTGCTCGAAGGCTGGGACCAGCGCACGCCGGCGCTACGCGTGCAGATCCTCGAAACGCTGCTCTCAAACGATGCGTGGACACTGGCGCTGCTGAAACGGCCTGAAGCCAAGTCCGCGGACGCGTCGATGCGGGCGCGGTTGATCAAGCATCCGAAGAAAAACATCGCCAACCTGGCGGAGAAGGTCTTCGCGGACTCGACGAGCGCCACGCGGGCAGCGGTGGTGGCGAAGTTCAAACCGGCGCTGACACTCACGGGCGATGCCGCGAAGGGGAAGGTCGTTTTCTCACAGGTGTGCATCAGTTGCCACAAACTCGACGGTGTGGGCCTCGAACTCGGCCCGGACCTGCGCAGCGTAGCGCAGCACGATGCCGAAAAGCTCCTCAATTCCATTTTGGACCCGAGTGCGATCATCGAGCCCGGCTTCATGGCCTACCACTGCACCCTGAAGAGCGGCGAGCAGCTCTACGGCGTGATTGCAACCGAAACGAGCGCGAGCCTGACACTGAAGATGGCCGGAAACATCACCAAATCCGTCCTGCGCAGCGATGTCGCCTCGTTGAAGAGCGCGGGCACATCCTTGATGCCTGAAGGCCTCGAAGCGGCGATGACGCCGCAGTCGCTGGCGGATTTGATCGCTTATTTGAAGATGGCGCGTTGATAGGGCGCGTTTTCGCGCCTGCCATGCACGATTCAGGGTTCAAATTGAGGTCGGGAGGACATGCGGCTTGCGATGAGGCCAAGTCTTTCGCATTGTCCGCTCTCCATGACCACCCGCGACCTGCTGACCCTGACGAAATTCCGCCTGAGCGCGCTCGTTATTGTCACGACGTTTGTGGGCTTCTGGCTGCGAGCGCCGCACGGCTTCGACTTTTGGCAGCTCTTTCACACAATCGTCGGCAGCACACTGGCGGCGTTTGGGGCGGCGGTGTTCAATCAGCTCATGGAGATCGAGCCGGACTCGCGCATGCAGCGCACGGCGGACCGGCCGCTACCCTCCGGGCGCGTGAGTCCTTCTGCCGCGTTTGGCATCGGCTGGCTGCTGAGCGCTTGGGCGCTGATTCATCTGACGATTCGCGTGAACATGGAGGCTGCGGCGCTCACGGCGCTGACGCTGGCGGTGTATTTGTTCATCTACACGCCATTGAAGCGTCAAAGCGCCACGAACACACTCGTCGGCGCTGTTTCGGGGGCTTTGCCGCCACTGATCGGCTGGGCGGGTGCTGCCGGGCCTCTGCCTGCTGGCTCAGCACCGCATTTTCGCTGGGATTTGATGCTCGAGCCCGGCGCAATCTATCTCTTCCTACTGCTGTTCCTCTGGCAGCTGCCGCACTTCCTGGCCATCAACTGGATGTATCGTGATGAGTACCGCAAAGGCGGCTTCGTGATGCTGGCGAACGACGACGAACTCGGCGCGCGCACCTCGCAACACGCGCTGGCCTATGCTGTCAGCACCGTGCTGCTGATGTTTTACCCGGTTTATGCCGGAGCGGCGCATGCATGGTGGTTTTTGCCGCCGGCGCTACTGCTCAGCGGCTGGCTGTGCGTGCTGGCGTTGCGGTTTAACCGCCAGCCGGAGCGCCTCACGGCTCGTAAACTTTTCTTCTGCACGCTGATGTACCTCCCGGCCATTCTGCTCGTATCCATCCTCGCCTGGAAGCGCGTGTAACACGCCCCTGACATGAACGAATCTCCCGCCAAGCCCAAACTCAGTCCCTGGACCATCTGGGCACCCGTCATTATTGCGGTGCTCGGCATCGTCGTTTTTTACAACTACCTCATCTACCGCTCACGCATCGACAATGACGTGAACCGTCCGCCGATCCTCGGCCGCCTCGAAAAAGATCTCGAACTCACCGAGCGCAGCGGCAAGAAAGTCCATCTGGCGGATTTGAAGGGCAAAGTGCTCGTCATCTCCTGGGTCTTCACCCGCTGCCCACGTGGCTGTGCCGCAGTGATCGCTAAATTGAAGAAGTTGCACGAGGAGTTCGGCAGCGAGCCGGGTCTGCACTTCCTCAGCTTCACGCTGGATGCCGATGACACACCCGAGATGATGAAAAAGTTCGCCAGCGGCCTTGGCATTGCCGATGACGCCAATTGGTGGTTTCTCAACGGCGAAAAAGACGCCGTGCGCAAGTTCATGACCAGGCAGGCGCAGTTCCGCCCCGTGCAGGACATGCCAGAGAAGGACCGCCTCTCGCCCGATGATAAATACATCCACGACCTCCGCGTCGCAGTCATCGACCACGTCGGCCATGTGCGCAGTCTGGCCGACATTTTGAATCCTGATCCCGAGTTCGCGAAGTTCTGGGACGAAAAGCTGCGCAAAGACCTGCGCTACCTGCTCAACGAGCAGAAAAAGACCCCTTACAAGCCTGCTGACGCGAAATAAACCATGACAGTCCTCGAACTCCCGAAGCTCTACACGCTCTTCAACGCCGCCGCTTTGTTGCACGTCATCCTCGGTCTGGTGATGATCAAGATCGGCCACAAGAAGCCGCACATCGTCAGCATGGTGATCGCGCTGTTGTTTTCGACCGCGTTCCTTGGGTGCTATCTCTATTATCACTACCATGCGGGTCATGTGAGGTTTGCCGGCACTGGCATCACGCGTCCGATCTACTTCACGATCCTTTTCACGCACATCCCGCTGGCCATCCTGAGCCTGCCGATGATCATCATGACGGTCGTCCCGGCGCTGCGGCATCGCTTCGACAAGCACAAACGGATGGCGAAGTGGACGGTGCCCGTCTGGCTGTACGTCTCCGTCACCGGCATCATCGTGTATTTGATGTGCTACGTCTGGTATGGGCCGCCGATTCGCGGCTAAACGAGGTCACTCTTCAAACGTCCACGACTTTCGCTTCGCTGGCTTGAGATCGGTGCGGCCATGGCGCTTGCGGAAGACATCGAACACGAGGTCGGAACCGTCCGCCTTCATCTGGTGAACCATGCGCAGCAGCTCGCCGAGGCGCCCTTTTGGAAATCCGGCTTTGTTGGCGAACCAGCCGAGGTATTCCGCCGGGATGTCGTAAATCGGCACGCCGTTCGGCGGAAAATGCTGCGGTCCGTATTTGCCGAAGGGCATGGTCGTTCGCCCGATCTCTTCGAGATCTGCCCGCATGCGTTCGGCGAGGTCGTTCATGGTTTCAGAGTCGCATGCGCTTCGCGCAATAGCGCTGCTGTTGTGTCCCAGTCAATGCACGCATCGGTGATGGACTGGCCGCGCACGAGTTGATCGAGCGGTTGCGGGAATTTCTGGCTGCCGCCAACGAGATTGCTCTCCAACATCGCGCCGATGATGGCTTTCTGCCCTGCGGCACGCTGGCGCACGATCTCGCGGAAGACATCCGGCATGCGGCGGTGGTCTTTGGCGCAGTTGCCGTGGCTGGCGTCGATCATGATCGCGGGCTTCAGTTTCGTTTTCACCGCCGCGCAGGATGATGTGGCCGTCAGGATTGCCGCTCGTCGTCACGGCGGAGGCCACGCCGTCCTCGTTCACGCCCAGGAAGGTCTGTGGCTGCATCGCGGCTTTGATCGCGTTGATGGCGGGCGTGATGTGCCCAAACGTGCCGTTCTTGAATCCGAGCGGCATCGATAGGCCGGAGGCCATCTGGCGATGCGTTTGCGATTCCGTCGTGCGTGCGCCGATGGCGCTCCAGGAGATCAAATCAGCGATGTACTGCGGCGTGATGGGATCAAGCAGCTCCGTGGCCGTGGGCAGGCCGAGATCGAGCACATCGCGCAGGATTTTTCGCGCAAGGCGCAGGCCGTTGGGGATATTGCAGGTGCCGTCCAGATCCGGGTCCATGATCAGGCCCTTCCAGCCGACGGTGGTGCGCGGCTTCTCGAAATAGACGCGCATGACGATGCACAGGCGGTCTTTGAGCTCCTGCGCCAGTGCCGCGAGCTTCCGCGCATACTCCAAACCGGCCTCCGGTTCATGAATCGAGCACGGACCGAGCACGACGAGGAATCGTGAATCATTGCCAAAGATGATGTCACGGATTTCGCGGCGTGATTCGGCGATGAAGGCGGTTTGCGCTTCCGTGGGAGCGATTTCAGCCACCATCGACCTTGGCGACGGCAGCGCGATGTTCGAGGCGATGTGGAGATTGGCGGTCTGGCTCATGTGTTATGGCACTAGAGCCAGAACGACGGTTCTTCAATCCTCAACCACCACCGGATTCTTCGGCTTGAGCACAAAGTACAGCGCCACGCTGATCAAAATGATGGCTCCGGCGATGAGCGGGGCGGGGCGCTGGGCGTGATCGGGGCTGGTGATGGCGGTTTGCACGCGGACGATGATGAGCATGGCGCAGACAAGCGCACCGAAGATGGGAACGAGCAGCGGCGGCTCGAATCCGCCGCGTGGTTCGCCGGGGCGGCGCTTAAGCACGACGAGGGAGATGTTCACGGCGGTAAAGACGATGAGCAGCAGCAGCACGGTGGACTCCGCGAGCTGTTTCACGCTGCCGCTGAGGATGAGGAGCGAGACGATGCCAAACAGCACAAAGACCGCGATGTGCGGGCTTTTGCGCACAGGATGCACGGTGCCGAGCACGGCGGGCAGCAGGCCCTGGCGGCTCATGCCGTAGAGCAGGCGCGAGCCCATGAGGTAATTCAGCAGCGCAGTGTTCCCGATGGCGAAGATGGTAATGGCTCCATACACCGGCTTGATGCCGGTGAACCACGGCGCGGCGCGACGGGCCACTTCCATGAGCGGCGCGTCGCTTTTCGCCAGCTCCTGCCACGGCACGACGGACACGGCGGTGATGGCGACGGCCATGTAAATGCACGTCGCGAGGATCATTGCGCTGATGAGGCCGAACGGGACGTTTTTGGCCGGATTTTTCACTTCCTCGCTCACATTGAGAATGTCCTCGAAACCAATGAACGAGTAAAAGGTGAGCACCGCTCCCTGCATGATGAGGGCAAAGGTGATGCCAGAGCCGAGGCCGCCTTCCACGGTGTCGCCGGGCGATTGAAAGTAGTCCACGCTGCCCCAGTAGCGCACGCCGACAGCGATGATGAACAGCAGACCCGTCGCCTCAATGACGGTGCAGAGAATGTTCAGCCACATGCTCTCGCGAATGCCACGATAGATGACGCAGCCGACGAGAAACACGACGCCGATGGACATGAGTTTGATGCTGGTGGGGTCCAGGCTCCAGGCGAAGAGTTCTTTGACCTGCCCGATGATGGCCTGCGAGCCGGTGGCCATGCTGGTGAGGCCACTCATCATCACGGCGATGCCGATGACATAACTGAGCAGCGGTTTGCGCAGACCGCGTTGCGTGACGTAAGCCGCGCCGCCTGCTTTCGCGTAGCGTCCGCCGACGCAGGCATACGACAGGCCGGTGAGCATCGCACCGATCATCGCCATGAGGAAGGCAAGCCAGACGGCGTTACCAAGTCCGGCCGCCGCTTTGCCGATCAGCGCATAAATCCCGGCTCCGAGCATCGAACCGAGACCGTAAAACATGATCTGCCAGCCGCCGATGGATTGGACGAGGGCCGGTTGCGAGGAAGGTTTGTCAGGCATGGCTCGCCACTAGCCGAGATCGCGCCGGGCGGGAAGGTAAAAAGCCGTCCGCATCCCCTGTTATGGCGATGCGGACGGCGATGGCGTTTCTTTGAAAGCGCTGGTTTACAGCACGGGGATCTGGCGCGGTTTTGCCACTTCCTTGAGCGGCAGGCGGAGGAGGTAGCTGAGCGGGGAGAGTTCGCGATGGAGGGCTTTCACTCACGCATGAGGAGGCACTCATGAACAAGCGGAGCTGATTGCGTTGCGGAGCACCGCACAGGGGACTGTGCAGACCACTTTATTTCGCCAAAGCCGCCTTAGCCGCCGCACGCTTCTTCATGCGGATGTTCAGCATCTCAACGAAGATGGAGAAGGCCATGGCAAAATAGACGTAGCCTTTTTCGAAGTGAACGTGGAAGCCCTCGGCGATCAGCGTGGTGCCGATGAGCAGCAGGAAAGAGAGTGCCAGCATCTTCACCGTGGGATGGGCGCTGATGAAGTCGCTCACCGATCCGGCAAAGACCATCATGAAGCCGACGGAGATCATCACCGCGATGATCATGACCATGATGTGATCCGCCATGCCCACAGCGGTGATGACGGAGTCGAGCGAAAAGACGATGTCGAGAATCGCGATCTGCACGAGGATGGCTCCCAGCGCGGCTTTGGCGGTCGTTTTCTGTTCCTCCTCGGCATGTCCTTCCACCTTGTGATGAATTTCCACCGTCGCCTTGTACAGCAGGAAAAGGCCGCCGAGGATCAGGATCAAGTCCTTGCCGGAAATCTGATGCCCGAACAGCGCAAACAACGGATTCTTGAGCTGCATGACCCATGAAATCGACAGCAGCAGCAGGATGCGTGTGACCATCGCAAAACCGAGGCCCAGCAAGCGAGCACGGGGCCGCTCCGCGACCGGCAGCTTGTCCACGAGGATCGAGATGAAGACGATGTTGTCGATCCCCAGCACGATCTCCATCACGGTGAGCGTCAGCAGCGCGATCCAGGCCTCCGGGCTGTTGATCCAGGAGAAATCGAAGAAATTGACAGCGAGGAGGGGATTGAAGGCGAGATCCATGTGAGGGCGCGGAGAGTAGCCGAAAAGGCTGAATCAGCAAATGCCCGTGAAATGATCACGCAAAGGGGCGTACAGCCTCACCACCATGAACCGCCGCCAGTTTCTCCAAACCGCCTCCGCCAGCACGCTCGCCTCCTGTGCGTCGCTCCGTCCGCCCGATGCGCTGATCATCGACACGCATCAGCATCTTTGGGATCTGCATGTGATCCGTCCGCCATGGATCCAAGGTGCCCCGGAGGTGCTGCGGCATGATTTTGTGACGGCGGACTATGTGAAGGCCAACGCGGGACTGAATGTGAAGGCGATCTACATGGAGGTCGATGTGGCTCCAAGTGACCACGTCAAGGAAGCCGATGGCATCGTGGCCCAGTGCCGAGCCGGAAACACGCCCACCATCGCCGCGACGATCGGCGGACGGCCCGCTTCGGCGGATTTCGAGGGCTATGTGAAGCGCTACGCGGGCAATGGCATCGTCAAAGGCCTGCGCCAGGTGCTTCACGGCGACTCCACGCCTCCGGGGTTCTGTTTGGGCCAGGATTTCGTGCGCGGTGTGCGGACGCTCGGCAAACACGGCCTTAATTTCGAACTCACGATGCGCCCGACTGAGTTGCAGGACGGTGTGAAACTCATCCAGCAATGCCCAGAGACGCGTTTCGTGCTCGACCACTGCGGCAACGGCGATCCAAAGGCCTTCAATCCCAAACTCGGCCCCGGTTTGAAGCGCAGTTGCACCGCCGACGAATGGAAACGTGGGATCGACGCCATCGCCGCGCAACCCGGCGTGATGTGCAAAATCAGCGGCATCGTGGCCTTCGTCCCTCCGGGGAAGTGGCGAGCGGAAGACCTTGCCCCAGTTGTGAACCATTGCCTCGACGCCTTTGGCCCCGATCGTGTCTTTTTCGGCGGCGATTGGCCCGTGTGTTTACTCGGCAGCCCGGTGCGCGGCTGGGTGGAGGCGTTGAAGCAGATCGTGTCATCGCGTTCCGTCAGCGAGCAGCGGAAGCTTTGGTCGGGGAATGCGACGCGCTTTTATCAACTGAAGCTCGATGCCAACCAGCTCATTTAAGTGAAGCCTTGCACATGAGAAGCCCGCTGCGAAACAGCGGCGAGCCATTCGGCCACTGACTGCGGAAGCCGACCTATAAAAGGCGCGTGTTTTTTGCGAACCAATGCTGCCGCAGCCCCGGCGCGGAGAAAAAGGCCCGGCCACGCGGCACGACGATCTCGCCCCCCTCCGCACGGATGCGCACCTCGCCACGCTCGACAAAAAACACCCCCGGAGACACGGGAATTTCCGCCGAGCACACGTCACAGCGAGGCACTGGGCCAGAATAAACCCAAAGCCATTCGTGGCGAAGGCTGGGCCAGACATCGGCGGTGATTTCGAGCAGTCGGGGCATGTGTAAGCGTTTTCCGTTTAGCATGACACACGGTAGTTGTCGGTGTCGCTGACTTCAGCTTTGCTGTGCGAATGAAGACCAACCTTCTCGCCCTGTCCCTTTTTGCCGGCATCGCTCTCGCCCAGGAGCCTCGCAGCATCAGCGGCATCTACCCTTCGCTCGCCATGTTCAACAACGAAGGCGAGTGCGGCACCGGAGCCGTTGTGCCGTGGGCGGACCGGCTGTGGGTCATCACGTATGGGCCGCATCTGCCCTTTGGATCGAGCGACAAGCTCTACGAGATCACGCCGGAGCTGACGCAAACTGTGCGACCAGAAAGCGTGGGCGGCACTCCGGCGAATCGCATGATTCATCCGGAGTCCCAGCAGCTTTTCATCGGGCCATACATCATCGACGCCGAGCGCAAGGTGCGCGTGATCCCGCCTGCACGCATGCCGGGTCGTCTCACCGGCAATGCAAGGCATCTCAGTGACCCGGCAAACAAGATCTACTACGCCACGATGGAGGAAGGTCTCTACGAGGTGGATGTGAAGTCGCTGGCGGTGAAAAACCTCATCCGTGACGGCAACAGCATCAAAAAGGACTTCAAAATCGAAACGCCGCTGTCGAAGCTGAACTCCGAACTGCCCGGCTATCACGGCAAAGGTCTGTATTCGAGCCAAGGCCGCCTCATTTACGCCAACAACGGCGACCGCGACAAACGTGTGCTCACCGATCCCACCACGCCCAGCGGCGCTCTCGGCGAGTGGACCGGCAATGGCGACTGGCAGCTCTTGCGGCGGAATCAATTCACCGAGGTCACCGGCCCCGGCGGCATCAGCGGCAGTGATGCAAACGCGCCGGTGTGGAGCATCGGCTGGGATGCGAAGTCGCTCATTCTCATGCTGCTCGATGGTGGCAAATGGCACTACGACGGTGCGCACGGCTGGAACACCGAATGGCCGCGCATCCGCGAGATCGGCGAGGATCACCTGCTCATGACCATGCACGGCGCGTTTTGGAGCTTCCCGAAGACCTTTTCATCTGCCAACACGAGCGGCATACGCGCTCGCAGTGCCTACATGAAGGTCATCGGCGACTTCACCCGCTGGAACGACCGGCTTGTCTTCGGCTGCGATGATTCGGCGAATTCGGAGTTCCTCAACAAACGCCAAGTCAAAGGCGGCATCGACAGCGTGGGCCAATCCCAGAGCAATCTGTGGTTCACCAGCCCGGACACGCCGAATAAACTCGGCCCCGCGCACGCCAGCGGCGCGGTTTGGCTGCATGACCGCGTCAAAGCGGGCGATGAAGCCGATCCGTTTCTCGTCGCCGGGTGGAAGCACCGCAGCCTGTGGTTGGTGGATCACGTCTCCGGTGAATCGAAGCGCCTGGATGTGACGGACGACGAATGGCTACGCGTGAAGGCTGAGAAAGAAGGGAAGGATGTGAGTGCCGTCATCACGCTGACGAACGGTGATGCACGCGACACGAAGCCGGACGCGATTTTTGACGGCATCGCCCGAATTGGCGATAAAAACGCCCAAACCGGCCTTTTCCGCCCGCGCGGCGAAAACAAGCGCACGCTGAGTTTCGCGACGAAAGACGGCTACTACGAGATGGGAGCCGATCTGGCCCTCCAACGTGTCAAAGACGCTGCGGCGAAGGCTTTTGTCGAAAAAGCCGTCGCCATCCCGCAGAACGTCATCACGCTCGACGCGGCGAGCGTGCTCGTCGTCGATGATCGCGGCCGCCGCTGGCGTCTGCCACGTGCTTCCAGCGCCTTCGATGCCGCCACGAACGCAGGCGAGCTGCGCATTTGCCGCGAAGTCGCCACCGAGCGCGACATGCTGAGCGCCTGCGGCACCTTCTTCGAGCTGCCCGCCGAAAACGCCGACGGCTTCGCGAAAATTCGGCCCATCTGCTCTCACGATCTGCGTGTGACCGACTTTGGCGGCTACCGCGGTCTTTTTTTGATGAGCGGCATCAAACCGGACGCCAAAGCCAGCGACCACATCCTCCGCAGCGACGACGGCAAAGCCGCGCTGTGGGCTGGAGCCATCGACGACCTCTGGAAACTCGGTAAACCACGCGGTGAAGGCGGCCCGTGGAAGGACACGGAAGTCAAAGCCAACCAAAAGAGCGATCCTTACCTCATGTGGGCCTACGACCAGCGCACGCTAACGCTCAGCCATGACCAAAATGAGCCGGTGAGCTTTCACATCGAGCTCGATCTTACCGGTGCCGGCCTCTGGGTGACGCATCAGCACCGCGAAGTCTCTCCCGGAGAAGCGACGAGCCTCAGCTTCGAACCTGCGGTTCAGGCACGGTGGGTGCGTGTGACTGCGAGCACGGCCTGCACAGCGTCGGCGCAGTTGAAGTATGAGTGATTATTTCTTCCGCTGAAACGGATCGAGACACTGCTGCCAGTAACGGGAGGACCGCTAATGCCGTAGCCGAAGGGCCAGCGGTTGTTTTCGGGCAGGTGGTGGGTGCCGAAGAGCTTGTCGAAAAGCAGAAAAGGCCGGGGAAGCGCATCATGATGACCGTGCCCAACGCGATGCGGCCGAACATCACGCCAAGCAGCCGCTGATCCAGCCGCTGCCGAGTTTTCTTAACGCGGATGGACGGCAGGCGGAGACCAGAACGCCGGTTGCTTTCAGACCTGGCTGTGCTCTGATGCCAGACCAAACCTCCCTTCCCCGTCTCAAACTCATGTCCGCGCCTTCCTCCTCTGAAAAATCCTCCATCTGGTCTGTTATCAACATCGTGATCGGCCTCGCCATTGGCGGCGTGGTGCTGCTCTGGGTGCTGGCCTTTGTGGTGAAAGGACTCGGCTCTCTTATTCCCGCACCGAAGGCTGATCCAGCCGCAGTGGCTGCTACTGCCCCTGCCAGCGCTGCCGCTCCAGCTCCTGCCGCAGGCATTCCGGCACTCGAAATCACGATCAAGCCTGACTCCGCCAACCCACTGGCCTACGACACGAAGTCCATCAGCGCCAAGGCTGGCCAGAAAGTGAAACTGACTTTCAACAACACCCACCCCACGCTGCCGCAGCCGCACAATTTTGTGCTGGGCAAGTTGGGCGTGGACAAAGGCAAAATGATGGGCATCGCCATGGGGGCCATGACTCTTGTGGACAAAGGCTACATCCCTGAATCCGCCGACATCCTGGCCAACACGAAGCTGCTGCAGCCCGGCCAGACCGAAACCATCGAGTTCACGCTGCCCGCCGCTGGTGAGTACAACTACATCTGCACCTTCCCCGGCCACGGAGCCATCATGAACGGCACCATCACCGTCCAATAACTCTTTCAAGATCTCCAGCCATGGCCGTCTCCATCAGCGTCGATTACGAGGGCGGCCTGCGCTGCCGGACCACACACGGTCCTTCGCAAAGCCAATTCATCACCGACGCGCCGGTGGACAACCACGGTAAGGGCGAGTCTTTCAGCCCCACCGACTTGGTCGCCACAGCACTGGCGACCTGCATGGCCACGGTGATCGGGATCAAGGCTCAGCAAAAAGGCTATGACCTGCCTGGCATGAAGGTCAGCGTGGAAAAACACATGAGCGCGGACAGCCCGCGCCGCATCGTGCGCCTGCCGATCACCATTGAACTCCCACTGCCTGCCGATCATCCTGACCGCAAACTGCTAGAGGCCACCGCACTCGGCTGCCCAGTGCATCACAGCGTTCACCCGGATATCGACAAGCCAGTGACGTTTGTGTGGAGCGGAACTTGATTACCGCACCCAACGCGAGCCTGGAGAGAGCCCCACCTGCCAGTTGCGCTCATGCATGTAGGTGTAGTCGGTTTTTCCGATCGCGCCGACCATCCAGGAGCCGGTCTTCCGCTTCCATGCTTTGCTGAAGCTCTCCGCCGTGTGGCAGCCCCAGCTTTGGCAGTAGGCTTTGCGGGCAAAAGCGCTGCCGCTGATCTTGCCCAACTCCTTCTCATGCAGCCAAGCCGTGGAGGTGGCGTAGGTGTCGGAACTGTAGTCGAACATGAAGCTGTACTTATTCGAGTGGCCGAAGTACTCGAAGCCGGAGATCTTCATGCCGCGACGACCCGGACCATGGTTGATGTAGCGGATGAGCTCGTCCGTGCTGCGAAACCATACCAGGTTGATGAAGGGGTAGGCTTTCGGCACCGACTCGATGTTTTGCGTCAGCGGCTGGTGCTCCTCCGCCGCACGGCGCACATAACCACCCCGATAAACCAGCCAGGTGATGCGGGTGCCCGCAGGGGCTGTTTTGTGAATCTCCTGCATGCGAACACGGGCGGTGCGGATGAAATTTCCCCACCAGCGGTCATGCTGCTCCCCAGGTCCGCGCTGGTCTTCAAACTTGCGCACGGCAGGGCCGCCGCTGACGATGAGGTACTCAGTGTCGGCGGCGGCTTGGGAGGCCAAGCCGCAGATGAGGAGAAAAATCGCGGAGAAAAGCAGTCGATTCATGACGGCGGCAACAAAGCTCGGCTACTTCGACTCGACGAGTTTGAAGTTCTTGAACTGCACCACCATCGGCGGCCCCTGGTGGATTTGCAGGGCCAGCAGGCCCTCTTTCGGCGCGTTCGCGGTGTCCTCGTCGGTCACGTCGATGGTCTGCATGCCGTTGATGAAATGCTGCACATGATTGCCCTTCGCCACGATGCGGTACTCGTTCCAGTCCTCTTTCTTGATGGCGGCTTGGATCGCTGCGTTGTCACCGACGAGGCCGTTTTTGACGATCTCAGGCTTCTTTCCGTCCGCGCCGGGCTTGATGGTGTTTTTCTCGCCACGCAGGGCCAGGATGCCACGGCCGCGCTCCTCATAGAGAATGCCGCTGTATTTGTCCCCGGCCTCGAAATCAGCCTGGTAGCCGCTGATGATGGGGCCGAATTCACCGGGGGTAAGCTCCTTACTGCGATACTGCACACCGGAATTTCCCTTTTCAATGCGGTATTGGAAAGTCAGCTCGAAATCGCCCACCATGCCGCCTTTCCACACGAGGAAGGTGTTATGCTTGATGATGCCTTTTTTCGGATCAGCCGGGTCAGGCGGCGTGATGCCGGTGATGGCACCGTCCTTCACGCTCCAGAGGTCTTTGTTGCCCTCCCAGCCGGTCAGATCCTTGCCGTTGAAGATTTCTTTTTCGTCCGCGTGCGCAAACGATACGACAGCAAACAAGGCAGCAAGGGTGTGGGACAGTTTCATGGATGGATTGGGTTGGACAGGCGAGGTGTAACGCGAGGGTGCGGGATTGTCTATCGCTTTGGCAACCATGGCATTGGCGCTTGCGATTTTGTGAAAGGGGCGATACACGCCGCTGAATGCAGCTTCCTCGTTTCATCTCTTCCCCCGTCTTGTGGCACGCGCTTGTCATCGCCTGGGCCGCCCTGCTCTACTCGCTCTCAGAACAAAGCCACCTGCCCTCACCCGCCACGTTTGAGGGGATCGATAAAATCCAGCACGCCGTCTATTTCGCCGCCGGAGGTGCCTGTTTTCTGCTCGGTCTGCGTCTGGGGGGGGGTGCCCGCAAAACGACCACCGCCATCCTTCTGGCCGTGCTGTTCTGCGCCACCGTGGGTGGTTTAGACGAGTGGCATCAAACCTACACCCCAGGCCGCAGCGGCGGTGACGTGTGGGACTGGTTCGCCGACATGACCGGTGGCCTCATCGGAGCCTTGATCGCGCTCGGGGTCGAAAAATGGCTCACTTCAGCGGGAACCACCACATCAGCAGAGCGGTGAGGAAGACGTTCGCGAGGGCGAGCTCAAAGAACACCTTCCAACCCAGCGCCATGAGCTGGTCGAAGCGGAAACGCGGCAGCGTCCAGCGGATCACGATGAAGAAAACGATGAAGCAGAACACCTTCGCAAAGAAGCAGCCGATGTGCAGCAGACCGAGCCACCAAGGCGTGGCTCCCGCTTGGTAGTCGAGGCCCAGATACGGTGCGAAGGGGATGCTCCAGCCGCCAAGGAACAGCGTCACCGCGAGACCCGAACCGATGATCATCGCGGCGTATTCTCCGAGGAAAAACAGCGCGAACTTCATCGAGCTGTACTCGGTGTGATAACCTGCGACCAGTTCTGTCTCGCACTCGGCGAGGTCGAAGGGAAGGCGGTTCGTCTCCGCGAACATCGAGACGGTGAAGATGCAGAACGAGATGAAGATCGGAATCAGGAGCACCCAGCGCGAGAAGCTCAGTCCCTCACCCCAAAGCGGCAGCAGGAGCCAGCCGTTGGCGTCCTGGAAGGCGGACATCTTGGTAAGGTTCAACTCGCCAAAAATCATGAGCACCGGAATGATCGAGAGGCCCAGCGAGATCTCATAAGAGATCATCTGTGCACTGGCACGCACACCACCAAGGAAGGGGTATTTGGAATTCGAAGCCCAGCCTGCCAGCACGATGCCGTAAACGCCCAGCGAGGCGATGGCGAAGGTGAACAACGGCCCGATGCTCAGGTCGGCGATGACCAGCTTGATCGGCTCCTCCAGACCCAAGAAAGACAGGTCCAACTCGCTGCCAAAGGGGATCACGCAGCAGGTCAAGAGCGCGGGCACCATCGTCAGGCAGGGAGCCAGCCAGTAGTAGAAGGTGCGCACATGCGCAGGAACAAAGTCCTCCTTCAAAATGAATTTCAGACCGTCCGCCGCCGCCTGCGCCAGACCGCCGATGCCGAAGGGCTGCCAGTCTTTCTTGAATCCGAGCAGGGTGAGCGGCACGCCCACGCGATTCGGCCCCACGCGGTCTTGGATCACCGCAGAGATGCGTCGTTCGAAGTAAACCGAGATCGAGACCAGCGGCAGGATGACGATAAAGGAAAGGAAGACGATCTTCCCCACCGAGGCGGCGAGCGCAATGAGATCAAAAGTGGCGAGAAGGGGCGTGGACATCGGCGCTCGATTATCCGGCCCTCAGCAGGGGCAGCAACCCGATTTTGTGAAAAATTTCACAAAGTCCGCTCCAAGCGGTCATGGCGATGGATTTTGCACCGACTTGGCAGCCGATTCGTCGGTCAGCGGTGCCAGTTGATCCGCGATGCGGAAAAAGGTCAGGATTAACTCCACCATCACCCGCGAAACGATCAGGTAGAGCAAAAAGGCCACCGGAGCCGTCACTAACCCCCAAAAACCGCTGAACAGCAGTTGGAGTCCATACAGCACCGCTCCGAGCAGATTCAGGACGTACAGCGTTCGGACCAAGCGTGGAGTCACGAGGCGCTTGAAGGAAAGGTCCAGCACCAAGTCGAGCACGGCGCGAATCTGCTGCCACAGGCTTGAAAGCACGGAGCCTGGGGATTGATCGGTGTTCATGCGGCCCAGAGTACGCGCTGCACTCCCCTCTGGCAACCGGCCAAAACAGTCCTCGGAATACTGGTTGCGCGCCCTGAGAACCACAGCCAGAATTCGCGCCTCTTTTTCCGCCCTGTGGCCAGGTGCGATCATTCGAGAAGCTCATCGACAACCCAAACACTGAAAAGTTATGCCTGCGAAATCAAAAAAGCCCGCAGCTAAGAAGCCTGCCGCCAAACCCGCGAAGAACGCTCCTGTCAAAAAAGTGGCCAAACCGGCGGTAAAGTCGAAGAGCAAGGCCATTCCCAAAAAAGCCGCGCCTACAAAGCCCGCGCCCAAGAAACCCTCCCCCAAACCTGTGAAGAAATCCGCTCCCCAGAAAGCTCCCGCCAAGAAACCTGCCGCCGCCGTTAAAAAGCCCGCCGCCAAAAAGACTCCCGCCCCCGCTCCGGCCAAGAAAGCCAGCGCACCGGCGAAAGCCAGCGCACCTGCGAAAGCCAGCGCACCGGCGAAGGCCAGCGCACCGGTGAAAGCCA
>JAJTDU010000090.1 GCA_021298725.1 Verrucomicrobiaceae bacterium
CGTCTGCTCCTTCGTCGGTTGCGAGAGCGTGTCGAGTCGCTGGCCGGTCGGGATGCTCCACAGCTTCACCGTGCGGTCCGCGCTGGCGCTGGCGAGCACCTTGCCATCCGGGCGGAAGGAGAGGCCGTTCACCGCGCCGTTGTGGCCTTTGAGCAGCGCGATCTCCTTGCCCGTCGCAGTGTCCCACAGGCGGATTTTTTGATCGTAGGCTCCCGTGGCGATGAATTTCCCATCCGGCGAAACGGCGAGCGCATACGCGGCATCCGTGTGACCTTCAAACGAGCGCAAAGAGCTGCCATCGCTCGTTTTCCAGCTCCGCACGATGCCCAAGATGCCTGCTTCGCCACCGGCGGCATAGACCGTTTCGCCATCGGGCGAGAAGGCGACCGCGTTCACCTTGCCCGTGAAGCCAGAAAGCCTCCGCACGACCTCTTTCGTCGCCGGATTGACGAGTTCGACCTCGCCATAGCGACCCACCGCGACGAACGGCACCTTCGGCGAAAACGCCACCGCCTGGATCGAGCGCTTCAGCGGCACCGTTGGCGCGATTTTCGGCGTGATGACCTCCTTTGGCATCGGCTTCGCCTCCGAGACGAGCGGACCTTTCGCACCTGAGTTGATCCACGCTTTGATGAGCGCGATCTCCTCCGCCTTCAGCTTCTCGCGCTTGCCCGGTGGCATGAATTCATTCTTCCCGCCGCGTCCCGAGCGCCCTTCGAGAAACTTCACCAGCAGCGACTCCTCCGCCTTCCCCGCCACGATGGCAGTGCCTTCCTCGCCGCCTTTCATCAGCGCCGCAAAGGTGTCCAACGCGAACTCCCCATCCGCGTCGTCCGCGCTGTGGCAGTCGATGCAGTAGGTGTCCCAAAGCGGGGTGATCTGCTTCGTGTAATCGAGGCTTTGGGCGTGGGAGGTAGCGAGGGCCGTGAGGCAGCCGAGGAGGAGTGTGAGCTTGCGGGAAATCATCGAGACGGGTAGAATCGGGTTATGAGCAAAGTGATCGAACTGACCGGAACCAAGGAGTCGCCGCTGCAGCTGCGGCTGGATCAGCCATTGCCAGAGGAAGCAAAGGGAGAGCTTCGGCTGCAAGTCTTCTACGAGCTATCAAGTGATGAAGGTGCAGAGGATGAAGAGGCCGCATTAAGTCCTGAGTGGAAACGCATGACCTCTGCGGAACAAGCCGCTGATTTCCTAAAGTGGGCGGAGAGTCATGAGGGCGGCACAGGACTTTCTGATTGGGCGGTGAGTCGCGACGGCATCTACGAGGACTGATTTTGCCTATGGCACGAGTGTTTTTGGATACGAACATCTGTCTGCGATTCGCTGACACCACATCCCCCAGCCACACCTTGGTGAAAGCAGCAGTGCACAACCTGATAGCGAGCGGGCACCGGATGAGACTGACACCCCAAGTGTTGATTGAATTTTGGGCAGTCGCAACGCGGCCAACAGAGAAGAATGGCCTCGGATGGACGACCTCCCGCACGGAGATCGAAATTGACGCGCTGACCTCGCGGTTCGGAATGCTGGGTGATCGGAATGCCATTCTCCCGATCTGGCGCAGCCTCGTCAGCACGCACGAGGTGAAGGGCAAAAACGCGCATGATGCCCGCATCGCTGCCGTCATGTCAGCCCACGGCGTCGAGCACTTGTTGTCGTTTAATGGGGACGACTTCAAAAGGTTCCCGCACGTCAGAGTGCTGAAGCCTCTGGATGTCGCGGCAGGAACTTTCGTTCTGTGAGGCTGATTCCCAATCCCAACGAGCAACCAGCTGGTAGCCGCAAGATACGGAACCCCGTTGGGGTTCGGCGAGATGGAGGCATGGGGTGACTCGATACCCAGGGTTCTGCGAACCCTGGGCTGCATGACACAAGCCCGTTGGGCTTGGGTGAGTTGGATTGCGCGGCTCATCGTATCGCCTCCTCGATCCGCGGATCATCAATCAACCTTCCATCCGGTTCGTTATCGCCCAAATACACGCTTTTCGGGAAAACTTGCCAGCCCCACACGAGGGCCACAACGCACGGATCAACAAAGCCGGTGTCCGTGACATAAATCGTGCGGCGTCCATGATGCTCGATCTTGCTGAATCCAGTAGGACTGAAGATTGGATGCTCGATTACGCGCCACTTCCACGCATAAATCTGGCCTCCAAGAACAGCGTGGTCAGTCACGAAAGTGATCCAACCGAAGGCCAGAGGCACGACGAAGAGTAATGATGAACTTCGAACCGCTTTAAACCAATAGGAGGCAGCCCAAAATATAGAGACGACCCCAACCAGAATCGCCGATTCCAAAGGGCGACCGTAGCTTAGCGCGGCTCCCAGTGATCCTGCTCCACCCATGAACCCAAAGGAAGGGAATCCCACCCAGCTTGACCTCTTCTTGTCCGCAAAAAGGTAAACAGCTCCAACAAGCAAAAGAACTGCGAGGCACAACTGCCAAGGGAATCGCCAAACTCGGTAATTGAGCAGGGCAAACCAACACCCCAAAAAGCCCACGGCTGTGAAAAGCAGCCCGAGCATCAATTGGAAGAAGCGTTTCATGGGGTTCCAGGTTCAGCGAATGTGGACATTCGCTCTACGGCTCAGTGATTAAACAAAAACTCCTTCGAGCTCATCAGGCTCCAAAACAGGTCTTCCAGCGTGACGCGGCGGTCTTCGGGTTTGGCGGTGGCGAGCAACGCGGTGGCTTTTTCGAGTTCGCGAGCGGTTGGGGCGCGGGTGAGGGTGAGGAGGTAGGCTTCTTCGATGATCTTGGCGTCGGGCTGCTTGCTGGTGAGCAGGGCGTCGAGGCGGTTGTCTTTTTGGGCGAGTTTGAGGTTCAGGGTGTCGCCGTTGGCGATGTGGAGGGCCTGGGCCATGCTGGGCTCGTTGGTGCGCTCGCATTCGCAGGTGGCGACGCGGTCGGCGCGGCCGAAACTTTTGAGGAAGTAGCTGGCGATGTTGCTGTCGGGCAGTTGCAGGGCGCGGAAGCCCATGGGGTAGGCGTCGGCGGTGCCGCGGTTGGCGTTGCGGCGATCAATTTTGAAGGTGGTGGGCGCGGCGGTGACCTGCGACACGGTGTCGAGCAGCACCTCGGCCTTCAGACGGCGTGGCACGTAGTGGGAGCCGTAGCGGAGGTCGGTGATGTTTTCGGGAAGGGTGAGGCTGCTGCGCTGGTAGGTCTCGCTTTGCAGGATGGTGCGCATGAGGGCCTTGAGGTCGAATTTTTGCCCCACGAGGTGCTCGCACGCGGCGGCGAAGAGCGGCTCGTTGCTGGCGGGATTGGTGACGCGGAGGTCATCGACGGCCTCAACGAGGCCACTGCCGAAAAAGTTCGCCCACACGCGGTTCACGATGGCGCGTTGGAAGAGTTTATTATCGGCGCTGGTGAGCCAGTTCGCGAGGGTGATGCGACGATCCTCGGTGGAGGTCATCGAGACGGGCTGCAAGGCATCAAGCGGGCGCGGTGGCTGGGCTTTGCCGGTGAGCGGCGTGATGATCTCGCCCTGCGTGTCGCTGAAAAGCACGCGTTCATTGGCCTGCGTACCGTTTTTGGAACGGATGCGGGCGAACAGGTTCGCGAAAGCATAGTACTGATCGTGCGTCCATTTTTCCATCGGGTGGTTGTGGCACTTCGCGCAGGCGATGGAGGTGCCCATGAAGGCCACGCTGACGGTTTCGGCGCATTTGGTGGGCTCATCGTTGAGCACGAAGAAATTGCCGCCGCCGTGCTCCAGCGTGCTGCCGCTGGCGGTGAGCAGATCACGCACTATGGCGTCCCACGGCGTGTTCGCGGCGACGTGACGGCGGATCCAGTTGTAGTAGGCCCACATGGCCTCAGGCATCAATTTGTCGCCATTGACGAGCAGGAGATCGCTCCAGCGGTGCGACCAGTAATCGACGAACTCAGGCCGTTTCAAAAGCGCGTCGATGAGGCGGTCACGTTTGCCGGCCGCTTTGTCGGTAAGGAATGAGCGAGCTTCATCGGTCGTGGGCAAAACGCCGATGGTGTCGAGAAAGGCACGTCGGATGAATTCGGCATCGCTCGCCCGATCTGACGGCGGGATGTTCAATTCGCGAAGTTTCGTCAAAACATGCTCGTCGATGAAATTGTGCGGCTTGAGCACGGCAAAGGCGGCAGGTTCGAGCTGGTTCGGCTGCGGCACGGTGACGGTGGTGACGCTCAGCAGACTCAGATACCACGCGCTGACCGTCGCCTCACCACTGCCGGTGGTTTTGATGAAACCGTTTTCATCGACAGTGGCCACGCTCGCATTGGTGGCGTTGTATTTGCACCAGCGGGTGACGTCCTCGCTGTGCCCGTCGCTGAATTTCGCGGTCACTTTGAGCTGCACACTCTTTCCCGCCTGCGTGACGAGATGCGGCTCCGACATGCTGAGTGACACGATGCGCGGATCATCCGCCTTCGGCCCCGGTGCTCCCGCCGCGATCCAATCGGCGATGGCATTGTATTCCACCGAGTTTACCCCGAAGCGCTTGTCACCCTTGTGCGGCACCGCTTTGACCGCTTTGAGAAGAAGGAGGCTCCGCGCCGGATCTTCGAGCGTGAGACGGCGACCATTCGCACTGCGCGTGATCGAAAGCCAGTCGCCCTCGTCATCAAAACCACGCAGTGAAAGGCGAAAACCGCCTTGTCCTGCTGCGGCCCCGTGGCAGGCGCCCATCGCGCAGCCGTAGCGGGTGAGGATCGGCTGGATGGTGTTGCGGAAGGACGGGGCTTCGGCGGCGCTAGACACCACAGACGCAAAAAGGAGAGAAATGACACAGAGACGGTTCATTGTGATTACCAAGTTTTGAAGAGACTAAGACCGCGTGCATGTGCATAGGCTTCGAGAAATTCGAAGATGCGTGGAATGGCCTTGTTGGCTTCGGTGCTGGCGTTTTCAGGCAAAATATCCTTCGCCACACCCCGGTTCAGTTCGATCCAGCCATGACGATGAGGAGGGGGCACAATGACGCGCAGTGACGGCCGTTCATTAGGATAACGCACTGGTTTGGTGGCCGCCTCATCAATGGCAGCGAGAATAGCTCGATAAGTTGTCTTCTGTCCTTTGCGATAAGGGGTGCCGTCTGGTGCAATGCGGACCAGTGCGTCCTCAATCATACACCAAGGTTCACGGCTAGGCATTCCTGCGGCTTCAGCGCCTGAGAAATCAAGGAGAGGCACTCGAATCTCATCCGCATACCACCAAATCACATCCACATCGGCCTCAAAACGCTCGAGGTTGTCATTGAAAGTCGAAGATGCGACACCTGCGGTGGCTGGAAACTCTGGATAATAGACGCGCAGCTTCTTGAGTTGCTGTTTGTCTAACGAAATCACGCCCGACTTGCTGATCTCTTCGATCTGAGCACCCGAAATCTTGATGGCGAGAAAGTCACGGTTCATCGCCCTTTCCCCTGCCTCTCCAGTCGTGTAAGGCAAACCGTCAGCCTGCGCCTGTGATTGAAGGAACAGCAAAGACAGGGCAATCAAAAGAGGATGACGAAACATCGCGAATGAAAACTGATGAGGTTTTTGTGGACGAGAGCGTCCGCACTCCGGTTTTAAGCAAACAGCTCCTTGATCGCCTGGGTGCCGAAATCGACGACGGGATACGGTCTGCCCTGCGGGCCGGGGAGTTCGGTGTGGAGATCGACGCCGAGGGCTTGGTAGATCGTAGCGACGATTTCTTTAGGAGCGACGGGGCGCTCGGTGGGGTAGCCGCCGATGTCGTCGGATTTGCCGATGACTTCGCCGCCTTTGACGCCGCCGCCGGCGAAGTTGACCGTCCAGCAGTTCGGCCAATGGTCGCGACCGCCGGCGGGATTAATCTTCGGCGTGCGGCCAAATTCGGCGAGGCAGGTGACCATGGTGTCATCGAGCATGCCGCGCTGGAAAAGGTCCTCGATGAGGGCGCTGTAGCCCTGGTCGTACATCGGCGCGACGATGTCGCGCATGCCTTCGATGCTGGTGAAGGGCTTGGAGCCGTGGATGTCCCAGGTGATCTCGCCAAAGACCGTGATGAAGGTGTTCACCGTGACGAAGCGCACGCCGCGCTCGACGAGGCGACGTGCGAGCAGGCAGCTCTGGCCGAAGCGGTTCAAACCGTAGCGCTCGCGCACTTTGAGCGGCTCTTTCGTGAGATCGAAGGCCTCGCGGGCCTGCGTGCTGGTCATGATGCGGTAGGCGGACTCGAAGTTCGAGTCCATGAGCTTCGCCTGCTCGCTGTATTCGAAATTCCGCACGCTGCTATCCACCAACTCGCGCATTTCGCGGCGGCGTTCCATTCGCACCTCGCTGATCTCCTTCGGCGGCAGAAGATCGGGCACTTTGAAGTCCTTTTCGGACGGATTCGCGTTCAGGACGAAGGGATCATACGCTTTGCCGAGGAAACCCGCGTCCTGGCCGTGCGGCATGTTGCCACCGGTGGGTCCCATCGACTCCGGCAGGATGATGTGCGCCGGGAGATCGCTGCGACGGCCTTGGAGGAACTCAAGCGCACTGCCGACATGCGGCGTATTGACACCACCGGTGAAAAGACGGCCCGTCTGCATCATCTGATGCCCCGTGTCATGCACGGCGGCCGCAGTGTGGTAGCAGGAGCGCACGAGGCTGAATTTGTCCGCGATCTTTGCATGCAGCGGCAGGATTTCGGAGATCTCAAAGGCATTGCTCTTCGTGCGGATCGGTTTGAAAGGGCCGCGAATCTCGCTCGGCGCGTCCGGCTTCATGTCCCAGAGGTCCTGCTGGCTCGGTGCCCCGAGGTTGAAGATCATGATGCAGGCCTTGTTGCTCTTTTTCGGGTCCACTTTGCCTTCCGCCTTCAGTTTGGCGAAACTCGGCAGCGTGAGTCCGATGGCGCTCAAAGCACCGGCGGTGATGAAATCGCGGCGTGAAACGCCATCGCAGGTGGTGACGGCGGCTTTGTCGGTGAAGGTGAACATGGGGGCGCGTGGGGTTTGATTGACAAAGAAGGATACGCAGATCGAAGAGGAAACTGAATGGATGATGCCACTTTTGCGGATGGGCCTTTCCGGCCTCGCTTGTCTTCGTGGGAAACGTTCCGTCAAAGAAAGGGTTGTTCAACCCTGCCGGGTTCGTGTTAGCCTTGCGACTTGCATCCATCACCATGAAAACACTTCTTACCGTCATCACCTTGCTGTTTGCCGCCTCACTGCATGCGCAAACCGCTCCGGGCCAGAATTCCACCGGCCAGGGGGGGCAGCAGCAACAGCAAGGCCAGGCGGACGAGCCGACGCGTGACGGCCTGTGGGACGGTCGGTTCAGTGGCGGGAATTACATGGTGCGTTGCAACTCGATCATCGCGCTGTCGAAACACGAATACATCTCCGACGGCGTGGCGCGGGTGGTGGAGGTGAACTTGACGCTCAACTCCGCTCAGGTGGTGCGTTTTTACTTCCTGGAGCCATACAAGCCGGAAACCGGCAGCAGCACGGTAGGTGCGGGCACGGCAGCGCTGGAGCGGGCGAAAGGCATGTTTGAGCAGGCGGCAGGGCGTGTCTCGCCAGAGCTGACGACGCCTAAGGTGGTGAAAAATTACCCGGCCTCGACGCACTCGCACACGGTGGAGTTTGTGCTCAAGGAGGAAGCGCGGCTGAACGCGATGTTTCAGAGCCTGGAGCGTGGTTTCCGCACCGGTCAGGGACGTGTTTGGAAGGAATAGTGGTGCGGGCGAGGGCGTCCGCCATCGCGCTGATTAGACGTTGAAGCGCCATTCGACGACGTCGCCGTCCTTCATGACGTATTCTTTGCCTTCGATGCGGAGCTTGCCCTTCTCGCGGCACTTGGCGTAGGAGCCGAGTTCGACGAGATCGTGGTAGGGGACGATTTCACCGGCGATGAAGCCGCGCTCGAAATCGCCGTGAATAACACCAGCGGCCTGCGGGGCCTTCATGCCCTTCACGATGGTCCAGGCGCGGGTTTCCTTCTCGCCCGTGGTCAGGTAAGTCTGGAGGCCGAGGAGATCATAGACGCCTTTGATCAGGCGGGAGACGCCGCTGTCCGTCACGCCGATGTCGGCGAGGTAGGCTTTGGCTTCTTCATCGCTGAGGTCGGTCAGTTCGCTCTCGATGGCGGCGCTGACGACGACGGCGCTGGCCTCGTGGGCATGTTTCACATACTCGCGCACCTTGCCGACGAAGGGATGGTTGTCGGGGTCGTTTGACGCGGCGGCGAGGTCGTTTTCGGCGACGTTGCAGGCAAAGATGCAGGGCTTGGAGCTGAGCAGGAAGAACGATTTCACTAGCTTGCGCTCGTCATCGTTCATTTCGAGGGTCACGGCGGGTTTTCCGGCGTCGAAATGCGGGATCAGCCTTTCGCAGATGGCGACTTCGGCCTTCGCCTCCTTTTCGCCTCGTTTGGCGTTCTTTTCGGCCTTGTCCTTGCGGCGCTGGATGGCGTCCATGTCGGCGAGGATGAGTTCAGTGTTGATGACCTCGATGTCAGCCACCGGATCGATGCTGCCGCTGACGTGGGTGATGTCGCCATTTTCAAAGCAGCGCACGACATGCACGATGGCATCCACTTCGCGGATGTGGCTGAGGAATTTGTTGCCGAGGCCTTCGCCCTGGCTCGCGCCTTTGACGAGGCCGGCGATGTCCACGAATTCAATCGCCGCCGGGATCAGCTTCGAGGAGCTGGAAATCTTCGAGAGCACCGCGAGGCGCTCGTCCGGCACGGTGACGACGCCGGTGTTCGGCTCGATGGTGCAGAAGGGATAGTTCGCGGCCTCCGCCTTGCGGGTGCGGGTGACTGCGTTAAAAAGGGTGGATTTGCCAACATTCGGAAGGCCAACGATACCGGCTCTGAGCATAAGGGCGGCGAGAGTAGGGCGGATTGAGAAATGAGCAAGCGTTGAGCACAGTTCAATCCTGCGCCGAGTTGAAAGTTGTTCGCCCTGCGTGCCTTTCCTCTTCCATGCCCACCGTTTCCCGCACTGAACGCGGCCGTGTTTTGGCTGATGATGAAGGCGGAACGTGCAGCCTAGCCGCGAGCGTTCCGACGGAAACAAAAACTCCTTAAGGTAAGCCAGAGTGTCCGCATCGTGCCCGATGTAGAAATGAGCAAGGCGACGTTGCGTCGGGGAGGCACATCGGCGAGACTCCGCGTCCATTTTCCGGCTGTCCCATGTCTTTTGAGCTTCTCGCCACCGATCCTTCGTCCCACGCCCGCCGTGGACGGCTGACGACGCCGCATGGCGTGGTGGAGACGCCGGTGTTCATGCCGGTGGGCACGCAGGGCACGGTGAAGGCGATGCATCCAGATGAATTGCGGGCATTGAACTCGCAGATCATCCTCGGGAACACCTACCATCTGTTTGTAAGACCGGGGATGGAGATCATGCAGGCGGCGGGCGGTTTGCATGCCTTCTCGAACTGGGACCGGCCGATTTTGACGGACAGCGGCGGCTTCCAGGTCTTCTCGCTGGCGAAACTGCGCAAAATCAAAGAGGAGGGCTGCCACTTCCAAAACCACCTCGGCGGCACGCCGATGTTCATCGGGCCGGAGACGTCGATGGAGATCCAGGCGACGCTGGGATCGGACATCGCGATGCTGTTCGACGAATGCACGCCGTATCCGTGTGAGCCGAAGGAGGCCGAAAAGAGCCTCGATTTGACTCTGCGCTGGGCGAAACGCTGCCGGGCGTGGGTTGATGAACACCAGCCGCAAACCGGTGGCGGCGCGCAGCAGCACTTCGGCATCGTGCAGGGCAGTGTGTATGAGGATTTGCGCCAAAAATCGGCCCGGGAACTCGTGGCGATGGGTTTTGACGGCTATGCCATCGGCGGGCTGAGCGTCGGGGAGCCGGAGGAAGACATGATGCGCATCGCCGAATGGGTGACGCCGCTGCTTCCGCAAAATCAGGCCCGCTACGCGATGGGCCTGGGCACGCCGCCACAGGTGATCGAGCTCATCGCGCGTGGCATCGACATGTTTGACTGCGTTTTGCCCACCCGGCTGGCGCGGAACGGCACCGCCTTCACCCACGAGGGCATGATGAACCTGCGCAATGCCTGCCATGCCAAGGATTTCCGCGATCTCGCCGAGGACACGCATCCGCTCTGCCGGGGCTTTTCACGGGCGTACATTCGCCATTTGGTGCAGGCTCAGGAGATTCTGGGTTTGCGGTTGATTTCTCTGCATAACCTGCATTTCTACGCGTCCCTCACGTCCAGGGCACGTCAAGCGATCGAACAGGGTTGTTTCGCCGAGTTCCGGGCTGAGGTGATCGCGAAATACAAGCACTCCACCGCCAGTCTCGAATCATGACCTCCACACTTCTCGAAAACTCCCTTCTTTTGGCCCAAGCCGCATCCGCCGGAGGCCAGGGGGGCATCCTTGGCAGTCCCATGATGCTGCCGATCCTCATGATCGTGGTCATGTACTTCGTCATCTTCCGCCCTCAGCAGAAGCGCCTGAAGGAGCATCAAAAACTCATCGCAGGTGTGAAAGTGGCCGACCATGTCGTCATGGAAAGCGGCGTGCATGGCATCATCACCAGCGTGAAGGACCGCACGGTCATGGTAAAGATCGCCGACAATGTCAAAGTCGAGTTTGAGCGCAGCAAGATCGCCGCTGTGACGAAAAAGTCCGATGTCGTCGAAGCGACTGAGGCTTGAATGAGAGCCGCCTGATTAATTTCTAAACCTCCCCTCCAACCCGTTTATGAACCCCTACGCCACCTTCCTTGTCGGTGCCTCGATCCTGCTGCTGCTGCTCCTTTATGTGGGCACCGCCGTTCACAAGACCAAGCGCTTCACCGGCACGCTGCTCATCGCTCTTGCGGCTTTCGCGTCGTTATACACGGTGAACGCACTGGGTTTGAAGCTGGGCATCGACCTTCAAGGCGGCAGCGAGTTCATCGTGAAACTGGAGCCGGGAAAAAACGCGGATGGCACAGCGCGGGCGGTGACTCCTTCAGATGTGCAGCAGGCCATCGCCATTCTCGAAAAGCGCCTCACCAAGGGTGAAAAAGATCTCGCGTTGCAGCCGGAAGGCGTGGACCGCGTGGTGATCCAGATGCCGGGCATTTCTCCGGAAGAGGTCAAGGACGTGCGCGACAAGATCCAGCAGGTGGCGCATCTCGAATTCCGCCGCGTGCATCCTGAAGGCCGCAGCAAGCTGGAGCAGATCAAGGCCCGTGGCGGCATCAAGGAGCCGGGCTGGGCAGAAATGGCTTATCGTGAGCCTGAAACCGCCAAGGATGGCACCGTGCTGGCCACTTCCGAGCTGGTGCGCGACATGCCGGACCTGGAGGGCGACATCGTTGCCAATGCGTTCCGCGTGTTCGACGCCGAGGGCAACAAAGTGGTGCTCAAGCTCAACAGCGAGGGCGCCAAGCGCTTCGACGAACTGGCGGCGGTGCATTACCGCAAGCAGATGGCCATCATCGTGGACGGCCAGATTCACTCCGCCCCCTCGCTCAACGCGCAGCAGTATGGCGGTACGGCCGAGATTTCCGGCGGCAGCAAGGGCTTCAGTGAGAAGGAGGCCGACACGCTGGCCACGCTGCTGAACAATCCGCTGCGTAACCCGATGAAAATCCTTTCGGAAAGCTCCGTGTCTTCCGCCTATGGCCAGACCTCCATCGACCAGGGCAAGTGGGTCGGCATCGCCGCGCTGCTGATCACCACCGGCTTCATGCTGTTCATCTACCGTCTGGCTGGCATCGTGGCGATCATTGGTCTGCTGATCAATATGGCGATCTTGTTCGGAGCGATGTCGCTCTTCGGTTTCACGCTCACCATGCCCGGCATCGCGGGTCTCGTTTTGACCATCGGCATGGCCGTGGATGCGAACGTGCTCATCTACGAGCGGTTGCGCGAGGAAATGGAGGCTGGCAAGACGCTGGCTGCCGCGCTCGACGCCGCGTATGAGAAGGCTTTCTCCGCCATCGCGGACTCGAACATCACCACGCTGATCTCGGCGTTGATCCTGTTCGTGATCTCCGGCGGCCTCGTCAAAGGCTTCGCCATCACGCTCATGATCGGTCTGATTTCCTCGATGATCGGAGCGCTGATCGTCACCCGCGTGATCTTCATCTGGGTGGTGGACAAGAACCTCCTGCACAAGATCACTACGACCAAGCTCATCCCGGACAAGGTGTTCGACATTCTGTCCGCCTCGCCGAGGTTTATCATCGCCACCCTCGTCGTCACGGCCATCTCGTTTGCCACGCTGGGTTACAAAGGCCAGGCCAGCCTCGGCATCGACTT
>JAJTDU010000279.1 GCA_021298725.1 Verrucomicrobiaceae bacterium
CATTCGACCCGAAGACCGATTTCATGGAGTTCGTCAACGACTCGCGCGGTCGTCGCGTCTTCCCCGCATTGCCCGAAGACAGCCTCATCCTGCAAAAGGCCACGGTGCGTGTGCAGCACGAGGGCGGACAGCGGTTTGAGCCGGACTCGGAGTCGGCGAAGACCGTCGCGGAGTGGATTCGCCAGGGCATGCCTTATGAAACCCCGAACCAACCAGCGCTGGCGGGCATTGAGGTCACGCCAACGGAGAAGACCTACCGCAAGAACGAGGCGCAAGTCTTGAAGGTCGTGGCAAAATACAGCGACGGCTCCACACGCGATGTCACCGCGCTGACGGATTACATCTCGTCGGAAAAAGCCATCGCTGCCGTGGATGAAACCGGAAAGCTCAAGACGAGCACAGAAAGCGGCGAGACCGTCATCGTGGCGCGTTACATGGGCCAGGTGGCGATCTCCCGCGTGGCGGTGCCAGCCGAAAAACTGTTCCCGCAAGAGCGCTATGCGACGCTGACCGTGCGCAACGAGATCGACAAACTGGTTTATTCCCGCCTGCAAAAGCTCGGCCATCTGCCCAGCGAGACGTGCAGCGATGCCGAGTTCCTGCGCCGCAGCACGCTGGATGCCATCGGCATGCTGCCCACGGTGGAAGAAGCCCGCACCTTCATTGCGGACAAAAATCCGTCGAAATACGAGCAGTGGGTCGCTCAACTGCTCGAACGTCCCGAGTGGGCCGATCACTGGGCCACCAAGTGGGGCGATCTGATTCGTCCCAATCCGTCACGCGTCGGTGTGAAGCCGGTCTATCTGCTGGATCAGTGGATCCGGCAGAGTTTTCGTGAGAACAAGCCCTGGGACCGCTTCACCCGCGAACTCCTCACCGCCGAAGGAAACACGCACAAGAACGGTCCCGTCGCCATCTGGCGTGACAAACGCGAACCCATCGACGCCGCCACCTTCATCGGCCAGATCTTCCTCGGCGTGCGCTTGGAGTGCGCGAAGTGCCACCATCATCCCACCGAGAAATGGGACCAGACCGACTACTACCAGATGGCTGCATTCTTCACGCAGATGAAGCGCAAGGGCCAAGGCATCTCCGCGCCGATCAGCGGTGAGCCCGAGCAGATGTGGTTCGCTCCCGGCAATGCCAGCATTGAACATCCAGTCACGAAAGCCTCGCTGAAACCGCGCCCACCCGCCGACAAGGAAATCCCCATCGCCGAAACGCAAGATCCGCGCTCCGTGTTGTCCGATTGGATGACAAACCCGAAGAACCCTTACTTCGCGCAAGCCGTGGTGAACCGCACCTGGTCCAGCTTCATGGGGCGCGGCATCGTCGATCCCGTGGATGACTTCCGCGCCTCGAATCCGCCTTCCAATGGCCCGCTGCTCGAATGGCTGGCGGAGGATTTCGTGAAGCACGGCTACAATTTGAAGCACCTCATGCGCACCATCATGCTCTCGCAGACTTATCGCCTCAGCAGCATGCCCAACGAAACGAATCTGGCCGATTTGAAGAACTACAGCCGCAGCTACCGCCGCCGCCTGCCCGCCGAGACGCTGCTGGATGCCGTCTGCGCCGTCACCGAGGTCAAGGAAACCTTCTCAGGCCTGCCACCGGACGCACTGGCAAAACAGACCTGGAATCACAAGCTCGACAGTCAGTTCATGGACGCCTTCGGTCGCCCGAACGCCAGCTCCGAGTGCCCCTGCGAGCGCGATGCCAAGCCCAGCGTCGTTCAGGCACTGCACCTCATGAATTCCAGTAAGCTGCAGGAAATGCTCACCAGCGCCAAAGGCCGTGCCACACGCCACGCCAAGAGCACTCTGAATGCGCAGCAGATTGCCGAAGAACTTTACCTCGCCTGCTATTCACGGCTGCCGGACGCGGAAGAGTCCGCCATCGCGGTGAAAGCGCTTGATGTGGGGGTGCAGCACCGTCAAGCAGCCATTGAAGACGTGCTGTGGAGCCTGCTGAACTCGGCGGAGTTTGTTTTCAACCATTGATCTAGCCGCGCGGCTGGATCACCGCACCCACCAGAAGAACACAATCGCCACCGCAGTCGGTGGCAGCGCTCCGAGGAACAAGCCCATGGGGCTGATGCCCTCGCTGCCAAAGGCTTTGGCGTTTTGCAGGATGCCGACACCCGCAGGATTCGGTGCGTTGGCGATCACGGTGAGGCCCCCACCCGTTACGGCACCGGCCACCAGAGCGTATTGCAATTCAGGCGTGATGGCTTCGACCAGCGAACCGAGGTAGGTCAATGCTGCGTTGTCCGTCAGCGCGGTCAAACCGGTAGTGCCAAAGAACAAGGTGGCCCCATCCATGCCTTCAATGAGCGGTTTCAGCCACCAAGACTGCAACGAGCCGAGCGTGACGAGTCCCGCGAGGAAGAAGCCGACGAGTAAGCCCTCACGCAGCTTCAAGTTGTCCTGATACTCCCGCGTGGCGGTCACCAGGCCGAGGAAGATCATGTATACCCCGAAAAACACATCCGGGTGATGCGCGAAGCCAACCACAGAGCATGAACAGCGTATCCCACTCCCACTTCGTCGCCACCATCAGCACGGGCGGTGCCGCGAAGTGCGTGAGCGTCCCGCCGATGGACACATTCACAAACAGCAGACCCAGCGTGGCATAGGCCAGCTTCAGACGGATGCCCCGATCAAAATAACGACGCTTCAGCACCAGCGCGAGCAGCGTCATGGCCGCCGGCTCGGTGATGAAGGAACCCAGCAGGCTACCGACGGACAAGGCGGCACCATAAAACGCCAAGCTCTCCGTCATCGGCAGCAAGCGAGCGATGAAGGAGATGAAACTCTCCGCCAACTTCACCACGGGCCGCGTGGCGGCCACCACCATGACGACGAAGACGAATTTCGGCTCGGTGTAGTTCAGGCTCTCAATGTACCCGACCGCGTCATGCACGGAGCCTTTGAGCGCCGCGATACCCGCAAACAAAGTCGCCGCCCACAGGCCAAAGACCACCTCCGTCTCCGCCAGGAAGTGCAGCAGGTTCTCTTGTATCGATCCACTCGGATATTGGTGCGCCCAGTGCGCGAAGCGCTTCACCGAAAAGGTGTGCAGGACGGCGAGAGCAAAGAGCGTGGTGGCGAGGATTTCCGTCGGAGTTGCGTTCACCCAACATTCTGGAGCGGGAAAGCAGCCCGGGCAAGCCGCCCACCTGGGTGGGGCGGCCAGCACGATTGGAGTGGCCGCGTTCGTGTGGCCGCTTGCACCCAAGCCGCATCTCCGGGCTCTTCACGTACGTCTTTGGAAGGTAAACATCCTCGCTCCATGGTGCGCACCTGCCAGATTCCCGTGCGGATATTCCGCTGAGGAGCGGAAGACACGCCAAGGCTGGATGTGCCACCCTCCTACCTCCGCAGAGAGTGATACAGGCTGCCAGGCCCCACTTTCGCCTTCAATAACTTGCGCATCTGCGCCGTTCTCCTTCGATGGAGACAGCTCCACGCAGATTAATTTTTCGAGGGTTTGGCAAGGATCGGCAGGAATCGGTTGGTTGGGTGTCATATCTTGTCCTGCCACATCTTGGAAGCCTGCTCAATAAGCATCGAGGGTGTCCGAGGGTGAAACCAGTTCCCAATACCAAAGGCGCAAATGAAGCGCAAAAGTTCCATGAACCAGCAGACCGGGAATCCAGCCGCTCGTGTTTCTCCCGCAGATTCCTGGAGGCCCGCCGATTTTCTTCCGACATCATCGGTGGGCCTCTCTGAGTCTGCGGGAAATCGTCTGCCTACAGTTTTGAGACCGAGGGTGGATTTTGGGTGCGTCAGCCCTGCTAGGGTGTGCCCTCCATAGAATTTGCGCCGCTATGAATTCAATGCTTGCCCAATTAGCCTCAAAATGTGTAAATTCAGGAATCTGGAACGTTATTTTATGAAAATGCATCTTCTACTCATCTGCCTTTTGACCGCGATACTGGTAAGTTCTGATGCCAAGGCGGACATTCTGCTCAGCGCGCCCGGAGTGCCCGCAGGCACACGCATTGCGACCAAAGTGCCGTTCAAAATCAACTACACCCTACCGAACTCCTACAAGTTCATCTTCTCCGGCATTCAGGCCAAGGGAGACACGCTGGGAGCTCCGGGTTGCTCTGGAACGAATGGAAATGGCGGACAGTTTCACCTCCAGGCCACCGTCTCAGGAGGCAGCAGCAGCTCCGAACGAGTCGGCAAGATCGAGTTCCGCGACATCCAGGAGTACAATTCCTCTCCGCTTCAAACTCTCCTCATTTCCCCCGTGGCGGTTTATAAAGCAACAACCACGCCCATCACCATCAATCTGGAATGGAAGGGCAATGGAAATGCGCACAAGCCCAATGGGATCTTTAACATCTTGGGCGAGTATCAAAAGGCCCCGCCGATTCCGACAGGATCGTTGACCTTCGCATCGGGTGCTTGGGTTCTTGAGGCGGGTCCCAATGCCGAGGGAACGGTGACAATTGTCCGGGAATAACACCGAGACCCCCCATGAAATCTGGAGGCTCATTCCAACCCGCAACGCGCTTCGGCGCGCTGTTTCTCGCTATCATCGCGACCACAGGCCAGGCGCATGCCCAGCCGGCTCGGGATGTCGTGAGCGAAGAAGCCCTGCGGCAGCAGGTGACCACCGCACCCAACCTTAGATCTCAGCTGAGTTCCAAAGCCCGGCCGCTTACGAGCCCGGCGCCGGCCATTGAAAGCTCCCTTTGGAAGAATTCGATCATTCTCGCGGATGGCGAAACGTTCACACTCGTACCCGTCGGAGCCATCCTGCATCTTCCGGTGGAACTGAGAACACGCGTCGTCGCCAAACCACAGGGCGACTTTACTTTTTGGCCGAGCTTTTTGAAACGCAATGCCGCTTGGCTGGCCGCCAAAGAGGTCTCGCTGACACTTTCACGCGGCAATGCTCAGGAGGCGAACGCCCTGCTCAAAAGCCTTTCGCGCGATCCGCGCCTGGTCGTGGCGACTTATAAAGAAGGGCCAATTACCATCCTTGAACCTGCGACCGCAAGCTCGGGTGCTAACCGAACAACGCCATGAC
>JAJTDU010000280.1:0-2705 GCA_021298725.1 Verrucomicrobiaceae bacterium
TTTTTTACCTCTACGGCTTCACGCTGAATCGCATCACGCTCTTCGCGCTCATCTTCAGCATCGGTATCCTGGTCGATGACGCCATCGTGGTGGTCGAAAACATCGTTCGGCATTTCCACCTGCCGCAAAACAAAGGCCGCAACTGGTCCGCCATCGCCGTGGAAGCCGTGGGTGAAGTGGGCAATCCAACCATCCTCGCTACCTTCGCTGTCATCGCTGCCGTGTTGCCGATGGCCTTCGTCGGCGGCCTGATGGGGCCTTACATGCGCCCGATTCCGATTGGTGCCAGCGCGGCGATGTTTTGGTCGCTGCTGATCGCCTTCATCGTCACGCCGTGGGCTTCGATTCGCATCCTGCGTTGGGGGAAGAAATATTCGACACTCACTGACGGCACGCCCTCAGCCAAAGACCTCGAACATCACGACGCCAGCGAGCATCCTGAGGATTTCTTCACGAAACTCTACCGCCGCATGATGGGTCCGCTGCTGCATCACACCGGCTGGCGTTGGGCATTCCTCATCGGCATCACCGTATTGTTGCTCGCGAGCATGGCGACCGTCGGGCTCGGCTGGGTGAAGGTCAAAATGCTGCCCTTCGACAACAAGAGCGAATTCCAAGTCATCCTGAACATGCCAGAAGGCACGTCGCTGGAGCAGACCGCCGCCGTCGCTCGCGAAATGGCGGCTGCGATCCGCACCGAGCCTGAAGTGACCGATTACCAAGTCTATGCCGGTGTCGCCTCGCCCTACAACTTCAACGGGCTCGTGCGGCACTACTTTATGCGTCGCGGCGCGAACGTCGCCGACATCCAGGTGAACCTCGTCGGCAAACACGAACGCCAAGCACAGAGCCACGACATCGCCAAACGCATCCGTCCTGCCGTCACGGCCATCGCGGATCGCTACAAGGCCCGCGTCGCCATCGCCGAGGTGCCGCCCGGTCCGCCGGTGCTGCAAACACTCGTCGCCGAGATTTATGGGCCTAACGAAGAAGCACGACAGAAGCTCGCCGAAGCCGTGAAGACCATCTTCAAGGCCACGCCTGGCGTGGTGGATGTCGATTGGTATGTCGAGGCCGATCAGCAAAAAGCCCGCTTCATCATCGACAAAGAAAAAGCCGCTCTCCACGGCATCAGCGCCGCCACGATCTCGCAGACGCTCAAAATCGCTGTCGATGGCGAAAACGTCGATCTATTGCATCAGCCCGCCGAGAAGGAGGACGTGAACATTCGCCTCGAACTGCCCCGCAGTGCCAAAACCACGCCCGAGGAGCTTTTAGCCCTCCGCGTGCGCTCCGGCGATGCCAATGCGCTGCCCGAACCCGGTGCCAGCGGCTCGCCACTCGTGCCGTTGCGTGAGCTGGTGAAGGTCGAGCACGTCACCGTCGAAAAGAGCCTGTATCACAAGAACCTCATGCCTGTGACCTACGTCATCGGCGATGTCGCCGGGATCGTCGAAAGCCCCGTGTATGCCATTTTCCAAATGAACGAGGCGCTCAAGAAGCTCGATACCCGCGAGTTCGGCGGCAGCGGCGCGGAACTGCAAATCCTCAACGCCTCCATGCCCTTCAGCGATGCCGAACCCGCGATGAAATGGGACGGCGAGTGGCACATCACCATCGAAGTCTTCCGCGATCTCGGCGCGGCCTTCGGTGCGTGTATCATTCTGATTTACGTCCTCATGGTCGGCTGGTTCCGCAGCTTCCTGACGCCCGCCATCGTCATGATCGCCATTCCGTTCTCGCTGGTCGGCATTCTGCCCGCTCATGGACTCATGGACGCCTTCTTCTCCGCCACCAGCATGATCGGCTTCATGGCCGGCGGCGGCATCGTGGTGCGAAACTCGATTATCTTGGTCGATTTCATCGAGCTGCGCGTGCGTGAAGGCATGCCGCTGAGCGAGGCCGTGATCGACGCCGGAGCCGTGCGCTTCCGCCCCATGCTCCTCACCGCCATGGCCGTCGTCGTCGGAGCCGCCGTGATCCTCGCCGACCCGATCTTCCAAGGCCTCGCCATCGCACTCATGGCGGGCGAAATCGCCAGCCTGCTCATCAGCCGCATGGCCGTACCGGTCTTGTATTTTATGGCGAACAAACATTCTCACCCCGAACCCAAACCCCTATGAAACCCAACATCGGAACCATCGACCGCGCCTTGCGCATCCTCATCGGCCTCGGCCTCATTGCCTACGGCATCGTCAATCATAGCTGGCTCGGAGCTCTCGGTGCTGTGCCGCTACTCACCGCCTTCATTCGTTTCTGCCCGCTGTATTGCCCCCTCGGCATCAGCACCTGCGGCAAAGGTGGCAACGACAAAGGCGGCGGCTGCTGCGGTGGAGGGAAATGTGGTTCGTAACTGATATGGACTGCGGCAGCAGGCTGCCGCAGTCCATATTGACGCTTATGACACGCTTTCTCATCCCCATCGCCTTCGGAGCCGCGCTCGGCTCGCTCACGGGCTATTTCGGCCAATGCAGCTCCGGCACCTGCCCACTGACCTCGACGTGGTGGCGTGGAGCCATCTACGGCGGAATCATGGGCTTGTTGTTCGCTTTCAGCTCGCATCGCTAAACCCAACTCGTGAGGCGTAAACGCCCACATCGAAGCGGTGATTTGACTCGCCGAGTGACGCCCCCTTTTTTTCGGCATCATCTGGGATGCAATGTTGCCCATGCAGCGACAGGGCACATAAAAGCGGCATCCCGTTG
>JAJTDU010000280.1:2744-5118 GCA_021298725.1 Verrucomicrobiaceae bacterium
CGCCGCCACCGCCGCCTTTGCCGCCGTAGCCGCCGCGACCACCACCGCCGCCTCCGCCGCCACCTGCGTAGGCTGGGCGATCTTCCTTCGGACGAGCTTCGTTGATGGTGAGGTTACGACCGCCGTAGTCTTTCTCATTGAGTCCACGGATGGCTTCGTTCATGGCCATGGTAGAGTCCATGGTGACAAAGGCAAAGCCACGGGGGCGGCCCGATTCGCGGTCCATGGGCAGGTGGACGTCGGTGACTGTGCCGTAATCGGTGAAGAGCGTGCGGATGTCGTCTTCGGTGGCATTGAAGGGCAGGTTGCCCACATACATTTTCGTGTTCATATCTTTTATTAGTCGCAGCTCACCTGAGAGAGGCCAGACAGAGCTCCGATATCGGATTTCAGAACACCAACGAATCGAAAAGAATCACCTGATGAACAACTTAGTTGGCATGCACCAGGTTAACTTGCGGCATCCCTATCGTCGTCAGAGCCGCAATAGCAAACGATTGCTCAAATGCTTTTCCATTCAAAGGCCCCAGTTTTCTTGCGCACAAATCTTCCTGCCAACTGAGCGGGGATGGGCCAGAAACCTGAACAAGATGATCCTGAACAGGCCGAGGTAGGTCGCGGACCTCATGGGCGTTTAGACTCGTCTCCCCGGACGAAATGCCTTTCCCATGTTGAAGCTGACTGCCTTACTCCTCACAGCCCTTATCTTTGCGCCGCTGGCCGTGCTGCACGCCGCCGAGTTGAAGCTTCCCTCGATCTTCTCGGATCACCTGGTGCTGCAATGCGACAAGGCGGTGCCGTTGTGGGGCTGGGCGGATGCGGGCAGTCGACATGGAGTTTGACCTCCGGGCATCGTTTTGGCACCGAGACCGCCGACGACACCGCCCAGGGCGTCCGCACGATCCTCGACACGCTCGCCACCAAGGCCCCCGCCGCCAAAATCCTTCTCCTCGCAATTTTCCCTCGGAGCGAAGCCATCAAACGCCAGCGCAACGACGAGGTGAACCGTCAAATCAAGAAGCTCGCCGACAACCAAAAGGTCTTCTGGCTCGACCTCGGTCAGCACTTCCTCGAGTCGGACGGCGCTCTCTCGAAGCCGCTATTCAAGGACGAGAAACCTTTTCCGATCCACCTCACCGCCGAAGGCTTCGATGCCTGGGCCAAGGCCATGCAGCCTACAATCGAAGAACTGATGAAGAGATGAAACACCGCTGGTGCTCATCCTTTCCGATCAGTCGAACATGGCAGGCTATGGCAAGGCTGCCGAGCTCTCGAAGGAATGGCGCACACCGCCGCCGAATGTCACCTTGATCCATTGGGTCTACACGCTGGCGCTCGCCCCGGCAGCATCAGTCCGGAGGTCACGCTGGTTCATGCCGACGACCGATGAACTGAACGCGCAGTGGCCGGTGGAGAAACTCCGTGGTTAAAGGGACTGATTTTTCAATGGACGACTTTAGGTTCATGGCTAACTGTATGAGTTTATACGCATATAGTATCCTTTTAATCATCTTTTTGAAACCATGCCCTCCGTACGAAATAAAAAAGCACTGCCGCCTGTCACTGACGAGGCACTCGCACTCATCGCCTCCTGGTTCCGCACGCTCGCCGAGCCGAGCCGTCTGAAGATCCTCCGCGCTCTCGAAGAAAGTGGCGAGCAGAACATCTCCGAGCTCGTCGAGGCCACCGGTCTCACGCAGGCGAATGTCTCCCGCCATGTGCAGTCGCTCGCCGATGCCGGGATGGTCGGACGCCGCAAGGAAGGACTCGCCGTCATTTGCTTCATCGCTGATCCGAGCATCACCGATCTCTGCGACAAGGTGTGCAGCAACCTCCTCAAGCGTCTCTCGCAACAGGTGAAGAAGCTTGGCGGGGCTTGAGCTGGGATGCACCACTAACCTGTCATGATTATCCGACGTATGTTTTGGACCCTTCTCATCATCGCCGCTGTCGTCGGCCTCTGGTATTGGTTTGAAGGCGGCTGGGATCGTGGCCTCTTCAAAGCCGCGCCGGGCTGCGTGTGTGAAAATCTGAACGCCGATCAGGCGAACGCCTGGCTCCGAGAGCATCCCGAAACACAGGTGCTCGATGTACGCTCCAAAGGCGAGTTTGACGGCGGTGCTTTGCCCAAGGCCGTGAACATCTCCATCGGCGATGAAGCCTTTGATTCGAAGGTCGGCTCACTCGACAAAGGAAAGCCAGTGCTCGTCTATTGCGCCGGAGGTTTTCGCAGCCGCAAAGCGGTCGCGAAGCTCAAGGAGCTCGGCTTTCAAAACATCCAGCATATCCATCGCGGCTACATGTCGTGGAAACCGGACTCCCAGCCATGAAACGCCTGCTTTTGCCGCCTTTCCTCTCACTAGCGGCCCGGTGG
>JAJTDU010000281.1 GCA_021298725.1 Verrucomicrobiaceae bacterium
TTTTGTGGTGATCAACAAAGGCAATGGTGGCGGCGTCTTCGCCAATGCAGACTTGGAAGTGAAGCGCGGCAAGGATGTCGTGGCTAAGCTAAAGGTGCGCAACGTGGAGCAGCAATCCTCCGTGGCCGATCTGGTCAAAGGCAGCCTCGCCGAAGGCGAGCGTATTCGCACAGGTGATCTTGTAGTGGCCGCTGCCGAGCAGAGTGCGAAAACAGCCAAAGCGCCTGCTACCGGGGCCGCCGCCGCCCCAGCCGCCGCTGGTGATGCTGCCGCTCCGGCTCCTGCTGCGCCTGCCATGGGTGCGGATCCCTTCGGTGCCCCGCCCGCCGCCGCTCCTGCTCCTGCAGCCGGAGCCACACCGCCAAGCACTGCCGATCCCTTCGGTGCTCCGCCAGCAGCCCCACCGGCCAACTGATCCCCTCCTTCTCAGCTCATTTTCACGCTTCTCACTCCCATGACCAAAGTTCTCTTCATCCTCAGCGCCGTCGTGATCCTCGTGGCCAGCTTTTTCGCCTATCAGAATGGGCGTGAGTTTGCCTCGGTGCGCCTCAGTGTCGCGGGCATCAATTCCCAAATCACCAAAGAGCAGGCTGCCGATAAAAAGATCATCGGCGAAGCGAACCAACTCGTCGCTGACATCGGACGCGTGCAGGGAGAGTTGGACATCGAGGCAGAAAAACTCAAGGCCCACAAAAACAAGCTGTCGCAGGCGGAGGGCGAAACCACGCGCACTCAGGAAGAATTGGACGCAAAAGTCAAAAGACAGCAGAAACTCGTGGTGGATCTCGAAAAACTGCCCAAGGACGTCAAGCCTGAGACCATCAACGAGGACATCGCTCGCATGAAGAAGGAAAAGCTGGAATTTGAGGCGCAGGCAGAGGCCAAGAAGAAAGAAACCGTCGCAGAGCTTGAAAAAGTCGCTGTCGTGCAGGGCCGCCTCTCCGAAGTCGTCCGCAAGATCGAAGAGCGCCGCAAGAACTTTGACCGCAACAGCCTGACCTCCCGCGTCCTGGCTGTGAACCAAGACTGGGGTTTTGTCGTCATCGACGCAGGAAAGTCCACCGGCCTGACCCAGGACACCAAGCTCATCGTCACACGCGGTTCACTCACGGTCGGCAAAATCAGCGTCATGAACGTTGAAGACACCCGTTCCATGGCGACCATCGTGCCAGATGCCGTCATCAACGGCATGACCATCATGCCGGGAGACCGCGTGATCCTCGAAAATCTGCTGCAAAACTGATTCTTCCGGCTATGAGAAGGGTGATGATGAAAACTTGTTCTTACCTTTTGATTTGTCTGGCGCTTGTTTCTGCTGGTCTGACCTCCTGCGCCTCGGATGAGCCGAAGCGCAAAAAAGTAGTCGGTCCAGATGGCAGCGCCTACAGCAACCTGCCGTGGAACCGTCCCAAAGCTTGGGAGAGCAATGCCCGCTTTGGGGGCATGATGCCGCAGAGCCGTTGATCCGGCTTATTCAGTCGGTTCCAGCAGCGCCTCGCCTTCCGCCGTTTTGACCACGCGGTAAAAGCAGGTGGGACGCTTCGTGTGGCAGCAGCCACCGCCGTGCTGTTTGACCCGCAGCACCAGCGCGTCTTGGTCGCAATCGGTGCGGATGTCGATGATCTCCTGAAACTCGCCGCTCGTCGCACCTTTGTGCCAAAGCTGATTGCGGCTGCGGCTCCAATAAACCGCCTGACCGAGTTCAAGCGTCATTTTAAGGCTCTGCTCGTTCATGTAGGCCAGCATCAACGGGGCGCCAGTTTCCGAATCCACTGCAAAAGCGGGAATGAGCCCGTGCTCGTCAAACTTCGGCGCAAACAGCAGCCCCTCCTCGATGGCTTGTTTGGATTCACGGGCGGCAAAGGCGATGGGTGCTGTGGCTGACATGGCAGCGTATGCTAGCGGCACATCCTCGCCGTGCAACCGGCTCATTTCCCCGGAAACAACGGCAGCACGTTTTGGAGTAGGCCTGTGCCGGTTTTCACGCCTTTTTCGAGTAAGCCAGAGGCTCCATGGATCACCGTGCCGGGCACTTTGGCCGCATCCTCGCCCAAGACGGGTTTGAGCAGAGCTTCTGCGCCTTGATTGACCACTTTTCCGGGTGTGTCGAATAGCAGGGACATGCCCGCGCCGCCGAGCAGGCGTGAGGTCAGATCCTCCTGGGGCGCGTCCAGCGGGCCGGCGACGCGGACGCGAGTCCAGAGCAGGCCTGGCGGGCCGTTGGGGTTGGTTTGGGTGAAGACTAGGCTCTCCGCTCCGGGAATCCATTTCAGCGTCTCGGGCGTGACGCCGACCATAAAATCGCCCTCCATGTGATTGCCACGCAGAATCATGCGGCCTTCGATGCGGAGCAGGCCGTTGGATTGCACGATGATCTTATCGACCCGCAGCGCATCGCCTTCCGGATGGAAGGATGCCTGGCAGAGGTCGAGCACGAGGCGCTTGAAGCGCTCGGCGCGAGTGTAAGTGGCGAGTTTTTCGAGGACGGGCAGCCCTTGCAGCACACCGTTTTCGAGCACGGCGTCCGCTTTCCATGCGACGGGCATGTTGCGGCTGCCGGAGAATTCGAGGTCGCCTTTGATTTTGCCTGAGAGGCGCTGTTTCCACCAGGCGTCGAGGAATTCATCCAGCGGCACGGCCTGAACGTGGGCAAAGGTCTGCCATGCGCCGGATTCAAACTTCAGCGAACCGCGCAGTTGACGAGGTCGAGTTTGATGGCTTCGGCCTGCTCCGGAGCTTTGAAGGGCGTTTGCAGCGTGCCACCGCTGAGTTTGACGGGCACTGAGGTCTTGCCGCTTTCCCAGGCACCCGCTTTCGCGTTGGTATCTGCCATCTTCCACCCTGCCTGCTCGAAGTTGAAACTCCGCACGTCGAAGCCGCTGATGTCCGTCTTCGTCGGAATGTGACGCCGCAGGAAGGACGGGATCGAATCCACGGCGTCGCCAGAGCCAAGCGGGGTCTCCAAATGGGACATGGCTGACGCGGAACGCCGCAGCGTGAACTCATCCGCTCCGGCGCTGTGAATGCTCCAGACACCGGTGCGGATCGCACCAAAATCGAGCGCGGCATGCAGGCCCACCGCCTCGACATCCCAGCCGTGAGCATTTTCCAATAGTAGCTCGCTCACCTGGGCATTGTCGTCATTCCAGGTCAGAGCGTCGATGCGCGACCTGCCTCCGGTCTTCGCTGCGATCCATTCCTCCGCCTTCTGGCGAAAGGCCTCCTTCTGCACATAAGCGCGGATGAAGTGCGTGACGAGCGTCGGGGCCAGCAGGTTCAGCGTGACGGCTGCGATGACGATCAAAGCAGCCAGCCAACCCAGCCAGCGAAGGGGCGAGGACTTGCGGCGTGCGGGGCGCGTGCGTCGGTGCATTTCGGCGTGGGATGGATTTTTTGATCGCCAGAGCATCGGTGCCCAGCCTATCTTATGCGGACCATTTAAACCGCATGCTCAAAGCGCACAACGTCAGTCTTGAAGTCGATGGGCCGGGTGATTCCGAGCAGAACTCCATGCTGCATCTGCTGCGCGAGGTTTCCTTCAACGTGCCCCCCGGGCATCTCATGGCCATCGTGGGACCTTCCGGCTGCGGCAAAACGACGCTGCTGAAGGTCATCACCGGCATCCAGGAGCAGACGGCAGGTGATTTGTTGTGGGATGGCCGCGATCTGAACAATGAGGAAGATTTGCACCCTGGTGATCTCGGCTATGTGCCGCAGTTCAGCGTGGCTTACGACCTGCTGACCGTGGAGGAAAGCATCGCCAGCGCCATGGCGCTACGCACGCAACTGGCGCAGACGGAGGATTTCATCCCGTCGCTTGATTACATCCTGGAGGTCACAGGGCTGACGCATCTCGCCGACCGCCAAGTCAAAGTGCTCTCCGGCGGCCAGAAACGTCGCCTCGGCCTCGCCCTGGAACTTGTCACCGATCCCTGCCTGCTGCTCTGCGATGAAGTCACCAGCGGCCTCGATCCACGCTCCGAGCACGAGATCACCGCGCTGCTGCGCGTGCTCTCGCGCGGGCATCCGAAGCGCGTGGTGATCAATGTCACGCACAGCCTTGCCAGTCTCGATGCTTACGACAGTGTGATGGTCATGTACCAGGGCGTGCTGACCTTCCACGGCCCGCCGAAGGCCATGATGCATTACTTCGCTGTGGAGCATCCTGAGGAAGTCTATTTGAAGCTCACCGAGCGCAAAAACGGCGACTGGCATGAGTCCTGGGGAAAATACCGCGACACCTATTACAAGCGCCATGGCTTCGACGGCAAACGTGAGCTGCCAGAGGGCGATGAAGCCGCCGACGAGGAGAAAAAACGCGACAGCGGCCCCTCGAAGACCTCTGTGCGCGAGGATCGTCCGGCGTTGAAGGATGAAGCCTCCGCGCACCCAGAGGGCCTTATTCCCGAGCATCACGAATTCCCGCCCATCGAGATGCCATCCGTGACCACGCAGTTGTTTGCTCGTGGTGATCTTCGCGCTCGATGGCATCAAGCCGCTGCGGGCGCTCTCGACGCATCAGGATGACAACGTGGTGTTTGAGATGCAGCGTCAGGCGCAGCATCAGGTCGAGCAGCTCAATGCGGGCAGCCTCGTCTCCGGCCTCGTCATGCTCCAGGTGGTGCTCGTCACCTTGATGGCCAGCAATAACGCCGCGCGTGAGATCGCTTCCGAGCGGCTGATTTTGGAGCGTGAGAAGCTCGGTGGCCTGCAGCCCTTCGCCTATGTCGGCAGCAAGGTCATCTTCCTCGGCATCTTCGTGCTCGCGCAAAGTTTATGGATGGGATTCTTCGTCGATCTTGTCGTTGGCGGCCTGCCGGGGGATCTCGTCATCAAGCTGGCGCTGCTCACGCTCGCCTCGGCGGCGATGACGAGCATCTGCCTCGGCATCTCCGCCATGAGCAAGACGCCGGAAAAGGCCACGATCCTGTGCATCTACCTCGTCGGCTTCCAGCTTCCGCTCTCCGGTGCCGTGCTCACGCTGCCAGACTGGCTGGAAAACTGGGTGCAGCCGCTCATCGCCGCGTTTTGGAGCTGGAGCGGCAGTTTGAGCAGCATGCGCAGCACCGCTTTTTATGACGCCGTGAAGCAGGTCACCAACACCGATCTCGTCACACCCGCCGTCGCCGCCTTTGTGCTGTTCTTGCATGTCATCGTTGGTCTGGCGATGACCTTCGTCGGCGTGCAGCGCAGCCAGTGGGAGTCGTGACGTTGCGCCATTCGAAATCACCGGAGCCACCATCCAGTTCTTGACCGAATTGCGCATAACCGTCAGCATCGGGGTGCCATGACACGCGCCACCCTTGCCTTCACCTTCGCTGCCCTCACCACTACCGCCATCGCCGGGGAAAATTTCCTGGTCTATTTCGGTACGAACACGAACGCCAAAAACGGCAGCAAGGGCATCTACGTCGCCCGGTTCAACTCCGCCTCCGGTGAGCTGACGCAGCCCGAACTTGCCGCCGAGGCCGGCAATCCGGGTTTCCTCGCGCTCCATCCCTCGAAAAAGTATCTCTACGCGATTGGCGATGTCACCACGCCTGATGGCAAAAAAGGCGGCGGCATCAGCTCCTTTGGCATCGACCTCAAATCCGGCAAGCTCACACCGATCAATCAGGCCAGCGCTGTCGGCAGCGGTCCCTGCCATGTGAATGTCGATAAAACCGGCAAGATGGCCGCTTTGGCGAATTACGGCAGCGGCAGTGTTGCGATCAAAGACGACGGCTCCGTCACCGAAGCAGCCAGTTTCATCCAGCATGAAGGCTCCAGCGTCGATCCGAAGCGCCAGACCGGCCCGCACGCACATTCCGTGAACTTCAGCCCCGACAACCGCTTCGCCTTCGCCTGTGATCTCGGTTTGGACAAAGTGCTCATCTACAAAGCCGATCCCGCCACGGGCAAACTGACGCCGAACGAGCCTGCCTTTGCCAAAACGCCCGCAGGAGGTGGCCCGCGCCATCTCGCCTTCCATCCGAGCGGCAAATACGTCTTCGTGAACAACGAAATGGCCATGACGGAGACCGTCTTCGCCTACGACGCGGAAAAAGGCGCTCTCACCGAGATCGAAACCGTCTCCACCCTGCCAGAGGCCGACCGGGGCCAAACCGGTTTCAGCACCGCTGAGACGCTGGCGCATCCAAACGGCCGCGTCGTCTATGTTTCCAACCGCACGCACGACACCATCGCTGTCTTCGCCTGCGATCCGGCCACCGGGAAGCTCACCCTGCTACAAAACGTCCCCGTCGAAGGCGAGATCCCCCGCAACATCTGCCTCGACCCGACAGGCAAGTGGCTCATCGCCGCGCATCAGAACAGCAGCACAGCGGCCCTTTTCAAGGTCGATCAGGACAGCGGCAAGCTCACACCGATCAATCAGGCCAGCGCTGTCGGCAGCGGTCCCTGCCATGTGAATGTCGATAAAACCGGCAAGATGGCCGCTTTGGCGAATTACGGCAGCGGCAGTGT
>JAJTDU010000091.1 GCA_021298725.1 Verrucomicrobiaceae bacterium
AAATCGCTGTGGAAAGCGCATTACGATGTCTTCGCCTCAGGAGCGCAGTCACCCACGTTTGCGATCCAAGAGGAAAACCCGTGGACGAAGATGCTGGATGGGTTGCTGGGCGAGATTCCGATCCTGGGCATGTTCTCCGGCTACATGCTGCATCCCAGCTACATCGCCACTCGCGTGGAGGGAAGCTCACCGACGCTTCGCCTGACCAAACAGCCTGCCTTGTTTGAAGGCCGCTTTGGGCTCACCCAGCAAGGTCAGGCTGAAGAAGGAGAGCAACTGGCTCTGCTGCTGTCCTTCCTCATGATGAACCTGCTGGAACGGGCACGGGGTTAGCACCTCTCGACTTTTCAACTACACACTCACCACGACTCCGCCTTCCCTGGCAGAACGCAGGCAGGCGTCCAGCACACGCTGGGTGAGCAGGCTGATCTGCGGCCAGCGCGGGTCGAGTTGGCCCGAGAGCACGAGTTGGGAAAAAGTTCTGAACAAGGCTGACTCCTGCGATCCAGGCGCGTTGTTGCTCGGTTCCTCGAGTGTTTCGATTTGGCGGCCCGCATGCATGTCGGCACGACATCCGTCGATGGCGAATGCCGAGCGCGTGAGACTGAACTGAGTTTTCATGCCGGAAAAGGGCAGGACAAAGTCAGAAACTTGAAGCAGCCCCTTGGCACCGCTGACGATGGCCCATTGCGCGTTCGCAGTGGTGAAGGAGCAGTAAAAAGAGGCCGAGGCACCGTCCGCAAAGGTCAGCGTGCCGGAGAATTCGAGGGGAACGGCCGGAGAATCGTCCATTTGCCGGGTTTCGGAGTGGATGCGGCCTGTCACCTGCACGGGCGCGACTTCGTTCATCGCCCAAAGCGTGAATCGAAGGCAATACCAACCCAGATCACCCAAGCAGCCGAGAGGTTCGAGCTTGCCATGGGCGCGGATGTTGCTGCGCAGAAATTTTTCATCGCTCATGAAGCTGAACTGCGTGGCGATGTGGCGGACCGGGCCGACTTCGTTGTCCACGACACCACGCAGGTGCTGCAAACGCTGCCCATGCATGAACATGACACCGTCCATGAACTGCACGCGATGCTTCTCACACTCGGCGATGATTTCGGCCACATCGTCCGCCGTGCAGCCGACCGGTTTTTCAGCCAGCACATGCTTGCCTGCCTGAGCGGCTTTGATCACCCATTCCTTGCGCAGCCCTGTGGGCAGCGGAATGTACACAGCATCGATGTCTGGCCGAGCCAGCAGCGCGTCGTAGCTGCCCATGGCCTCTGGCACGACTGCATGCGGTGCGCTGGCCTGGCACAGATCGATGAATGCCTGCGCTTTCGCCAGATCACGGCTCGCCACAGCGACGAGCATGGCATTTCCGGCATCACGGATGGCCTGCCAGTTTTTTTGAGCGATGAAAGCGGCACCCAGGATGCCCCAGCGACAATGTTTGGTGGTCATGTGTGTTCAGGATCAAAATTATCTCCGCCACAGCCACTTCATCGCCTCGGGGAAGAGGCTCGCGCCGTGTTTGCTGTTATGCGCACCGTCGCCAAAGACGAAGATGTGATCGTATTGGTGGTATTCGAGCGCCTTGGCCATCTGCTGGTTCGCCAGCGGCCAGTTGCCGAAAGGATTGTCCAGATCGCTGCTGCCGTCTTGCAGATAGATGCGTAAGGGTTTGCGCTCCGTCAGCCGGATGAGGGAGGGATACACATGCCCACCCGCCAGATCGACGTAACTGCCGATCGTGGAGAAAACCTTGCGGAACTTGTCCGGGCGTTCCCACGCCACGGTGAAAGCACAGATCGCCCCGCTGCTGGCTCCGGCAATGGCCCAGCCTGCGGGATCATCGGTCAGTTGATAGTCTTTCCGCACCTGCGGGATGATTTCTTCGAGCAAGAAGGTTGCGTAGGTGGCACCCAGCGTGTTGTACTCCTTGCCACGATTGTTGTTTTTCCAAGCGCTCGGCGGCTTCGTGTCGCCGCTGTGGCCGGGATTGATGAAAATGGCGATCGTGGGCGGCATGTCTCCGCTGGCGATGAGGTGATCAAACACCACCGGCACGCGCCACGCGCCTTTCACGCCCACATAATCATGCCCGTCCTGGAAAACCATCAGGTTGGCCGGTTGCTCCGGCTTGTATTGCGCAGGCACATAGAGCCACCAGTCACGCTTCGTGCCCGCATAGATCTTGGACTCATGTGCGGGCATCGGGATGACCTTTCCCTTCGGCACGTCCGGCGTTTCTTGGGAAAGCGGCCCCAGCTTGTAATCATCCACCGCCATAGCCGGGATGGTGAAGGAAAGGAGTATGGAAATCAGGCGGCGGGTGCTCATGACGGCTATCTTGAGGACTGGCAGCGCGAGCGTCAAGCCCCCTCAGACCGCCACCGCCAAGAAATCACTGGCCCCTCAGCCCAACCGGCCTACTCTCGCCGACACAAATCATTCATGCCCACCGAGTTCGACATCCAATACGCCCTGGAGAACACCCAAGTTCTGCACGAGCCGGACCGCCGCATCGACACCTTTGGCAGCACGCAATTTGAGTTTCAGATCGTCACCGAACTGATGGACACCGTGGGTGCAGTGCGCGTGCGCGAAGGCCGCATTGAAGCCGAAAAACCGCTCATCCTGCGGCCCGAGTTGCCCGGCAGCTTCGATTTCGAAGGCTTTGGCCCTGGAGCCTCGGCCTTCGGCGACTTCCTGCGCGAAAACCTTCATAAACTGGCCATCCTCAAATACGGCTTCAAATTCCGCCAGGGCGAGATCACCGAGCAGATCGTCCATGAGTCGATGGATCATGTGTGCGGTAAGCTGCTTGAGGACATCCGCGTCTCCGGCAACCCGATGCGCGCCGTGATCCAGGGCGTGGACGACTCCTGGGAGATCTGCCTGCTCAAGTTCACAGTCGAGATGATCGAAAAGTCCCAGAACATCAACCTCTTTGACTTCAAGCGCCGTGGCCTCCTTGGCTAAGCGTGACTCTTTTCAGCGATGGCAAAGGCCCAGCTCAAAATCCTTGTCTTCCTCATCACCGTTGGCCTAGTGGTGGGCGCGTTGTCCGTCGGCTGGTGGTTTTACATGAACGTCCTGCTGGTAGAGAGCCAGGTGGAAAAGGACATCGCCGCCATGAAGGGCAAGGACCGCCCGCGCATTGACCCCGGCCTACGCCGCTTCGAAGCTGCGGTCGGTTTGATCCGTGAGGGCCAAATCGACGCAGGGCGCGACGCGCTCTACAAGCTGCGCCAGCAGTTCCCTGACTCCGCCGCCTGCCCGGAGGCCATGCGCATCATCGGCGAGGTCAACATGGACCAGCTCTACTCGCACAATCACAAAGCGGGCAAGAAAGACTACATCGTGCAACCGGGCAACACGCTGCTGGGCATCGCCACGAAACATGACACGACGGTGGACTCCATCATCCGCATGAACAGCCTGATGAGCACCCTGCTCCAGCCGGGTGATCATCTCACACTCATCCCGATGGACTTCCATCTCGGCGTCGATGTCTCCAACCAGCAGGTGATGCTGCTGCGCAAAGTCGGCGACAAAGAATACCTCTTCAAAGCCTATGACGCGAAGGAGGTGCGCCTGCCCGCCAACCTGCGCCTACCTGTGCAGATGGAGCTGTCAGGAAAAAATGCCAGCTTCGAGGGGAAAACCACCCTCTCAACCGATCCGAACTACGCCGCCGCTGAAAAATGGCTCTCCGCCAGCAAGCCCGGCAGCACCTCGGGCGGCATCATTTTGCGCGCGCCGCCGGTCGTTAAAGCCATTCCCGTCGAAGCACCCATGGCCACCGTCGCCACAGGCGCTACCCCGGACGCCATGCCAGCCCCCGCACCCTCCGCTGCCGCTGAAACCGGCATTTTTCTCAGTCGCGAAGACATCGAAGAACTCTTTGCGCTTGTCCGCAGAGGCTCAAAGTTGAGCGTTGTGAGGTAAGTCCCAACCACCCCTTTCCCGTCCTGCCATGAAACAAGTTTTGGAATTCGAAAAACCCATCGTCAAACTCCGCGAGGAAATCGAGGAACTGCAAAAAAAGCTCGCCGCTAAGCCCAGCGACAAACTTGCTGCCCAGATCGCCGACCAGGAGGCCAAGCTCGACAAGCTGCAACGCGACACGCATTCCAATCTCAACCCGTGGCAGCGCGTACAAATCTCCCGCCACATCGCCCGGCCCTACATGCTCGACTACATCAAGCACTGCTGCGATGAGTTCGTCGAGATTCACGGCGACCGCCACATCGGCGACGACAATGCCATGCCGGCGGGTTTTGCCACCATCGGCGGCCAGCGCGTGGCCATCATGGGCCATCAAAAAGGCCGCGACACGAAGGAAAACCTGCTGCGCAACTTCGGCAGCGCTCATCCCGAAGGCTACCGCAAGGCGCTCCGCCTCATGCGCATGGCGGAAAAGTTCAGCCTGCCCATCGTCACCCTCATCGACACCCCGGGAGCCTTCCCAGGCATCGGTGCTGAGGAGCGCAACATCGCCGAAGCCATCGCCTTCAACCTGCGTGAGATGATGACCCTGCGCACTCCGGTCATCGCCATCGTCATTGGCGAGGGCGGCAGCGGCGGAGCTCTCGGCATCGGCATCGCCGATCGTGTTCTCATGATGGAAAACGCGTATTACTCCGTCATCAGCCCTGAAGGCTGCGCCGCGATTCTTTGGAAACACCGCGAGCATGCCCCCGAGGCTGCCTCCGCGCTCAAACTCAGCGCCCAGGACTTGTCTAAGCTCGGCATCATCGACGGCGTCATCCCCGAACCTCTCGGTGGCGCGCACAACGACCATGCCGCCGCCGCCGCGTCCCTCAAAGACGCCGTGCTGGCCGCACTGGCCGCACTGGGCCAGATCCCGACCCCGCAACTGCTGGAACAGCGCTACCAGAAATTCCGTGCCATGGGCCAGTTCACTGAAGGCTGAGTCAATTTCGCGATGCGTGGCGTGTTCACGCTCAACAAATGGTCATTTTATGACCACGCATGACATCCAAAGGCAGTTTCCTGTCCAAACGAGCTCTTCCACTCACGCCAGACGTGACGATGGGAAACCTGCCTGCTTAGGTTCGTGACGATTGTGTATCTAACGAGCCATGCGCCAAGCCATCACCTTTTTTCTCCTCCTCTTCACGTTCACTTGGGCTGCCGAGCCGAAAAAAGCGGTGGCTATTCCTGAGGTCATCATCACCGCCACGCGCAGCGAAAATTCAGCCTCCAAGGTGCCCGCCGTGGTCAAGACGCTCGATAAAAAGCAGATGGCCGAGCGCCTCGTGCGCACCTTTCCCGAGGCGCTGCGTGAAACGCCCGGCGTGATGATCCAGAAGACCTCCAACAGCCAGGGATCACCCTTCATCCGTGGTTTCACCGGCTTCCGCAATCTGATGCTCATTGATGGCATCCGCTTCAATAACTCCACCTTCCGCGAAGGCCCGAACCAGTACTGGAACACCATCGACCCGCAGTCGCTCAGCCGGATGGAAGTGCTGCCTTCGCAAGGCGGCACGCTCTACGGCAGCGACGCCATCGGTGGCACGGTGAATGCCTTCACCAAGGACTCCGGCTATCTCAGCGAGGCAGAGGGTGGCTTCTTCACGCATGGTCTCGCCAGCCATCGCTACTCCACCGCGGAGCACAGCAACGTCGAGCGTCTCGAAACCAGCATCGGGGAAGGCCAGAAGTGGGGCCTGCATGCCGGTGTGACGCTCAGCCAGTTTGGCGATGTCACGGATGGCAGCGGACGGCGGCAACCACACACCGGCTATGACAACTGGGCATTTGATGTACGACTTGACGTGGCGCTGGACGAGCAATGGAACTTTACCGCTGTGCATCAACAAGCACGGCAGAATGATGCATGGCGCACGCATGCCACCACTTCGGGCGTCTCGTTTGCCGGAACCGCCGTCGGCACCGACCGCATCCGTCTGTTCGATCAGGAGCGCAGTCTTTCCTATGTCCGCCTTGCTGGCACCGATCTCAATGGCTTCATCGACGCCGCCAGCCTCACCCTTTCCCTACAAACTGCCGGAGAAGAGCAGTTCCGCGTCACCGGAGGCGGTGCCACGACCTTTCAAGACGTGGATATGAGCACCCTCGGCGTGGATCTTCAGTTCGAAAGCCTCTCCCCCATTGGCAAGCTCGTCTATGGCATCGACTACTACCACGACTGGCTCGAAACCGACGGTGCCAACAACTTCGCCGGCTCCGTCGCGGACGACTCTGGCTACGACCTGCTCGGCATCTTCCTCCAAGATGAGATCGACTTGGGAGACCGCGTTCACCTTTTCATTGGCGGACGCTTCACCCATGTCCGAGCAGATGCCGGTAAATTTCAGGCCCGCCATCCAACGACCGGTGCCGTGGTCGGCAGCGGAAGTTACTCGAACGAATACCAAAACTTCTCCGCAAGTGCGCGCTTCATCGTTGATCTCGACGAACAGGATCATTACCAGCTCTATGGCGGTGTTTCTCAGGCCTTCCGGGCCCCCAACATGTCCGACCTAACGCGCGACGACTTTTCCCAAAGTGGTGTTTTTGAAATTCCGTCTCCAGGCTTGTCCCCTGAAACCTACTTGACGCTCGAAGTTGGCCTGAAGGCACAAACCGAGTCGCTCACCACCAGCCTTGGCTACTTTTACACACGGATCGAAGACATGATCATCCGTCGAGTCATCACAGCAGGCCCTCCGATCACTGTCGCCAAAGCAAACGGCGGAGACGGGTACATGCAGGGCGTTGAATTCGCTGCCCGCTGGCAGATTGATCCACAATGGAGTTTGTTTGGGCACATCGCCTGGGTGGAAGGCCAAGCGGATCAATTCATCGGCAATACCACGCAAAAACGCCGCGAACCCCTGGGCAAAATCGCTCCTCTTGTCGGTCTGGCGGGTGTGCGGTGGCAGACGATGGACAGTCGCTTCTGGACCGAGTTCGTGTGTCTCACTTACGGTGAGGCGGGTCGCCTTAATGCTGCCGACATGGCCGACACCCAGCGCGTACCGCAAAACGGCACTCCGTCCTTTTGGTTGGTCAGCCTGCGCGGTGGCTGCAAGGTGAACGAGCATCTCATCCTCACGGCCTCTCTCGACAACCTGCTCAACGAAACCTACCGCTATCACGGCTCCGGCTCCAACGAACCCGGTTTCGGTGCCACGCTGAGCGCTACGGTGGTGTTTTAACGCCGCGCCACCACGCTAAGCGCTTCCCCAGCCTGCGTGCCGCGCATCACTTGGCTCGTGAGTACGGCGATACCGTTGCTACCCGTGGGTTTTTCACGCGGCTTCAAGTCACGCGTGGCGATGTCCCACTCCAGATGCAGGTATTCGGCGATCACATTGGTGAGACTGAGCTGAAAAAAATGCCCTACTGCAGCCCAAACGATGGCGATGTGCCCTGTGCAGCGCCCCTGCCCCACCGCCTCGCGCAAACGACCGAGCACCGCCTGATAACGTGCGTGCCGTGTCGATTTGAGCAGCACCGCGCCTGCCTGGATGCTGCGCCGTGCGAGTTCGGCGGGCAGTTGCGCTGACAACCGCTCATCAGCAGCGATCAAACCTGCCAGATCACCGGCTTGTGCCGCCTGCCACGCGGCTTTGAGCGCAGGGCCGATCGTCTCCCGCAGGACTCCGTCGGCGAAGTCATCCCATGCGGCCTCTTCGACCATCAACACCTCGGTGCGTGCACGCACACTGCTCAGCAGCCACTTCACCCAATCCAGGCCACGCGCCCAGTCTTCAATGATCTGCGCATCATCCGCCGTTTCATGCGGCGGCGGCAGGAGAGTGATGGAGGGTAGCAGATGCAGCTTCATGTCACGACCATGACTTACGCCGCCGCGTGACGCAGCAGACTTCAAACCTTCGTTGCAGGAAGCGATTCATCGCACGAACTATGCCTCCCACGCCGCATCGCGCGAACAGAATACTTTTCATGCCCGAAGTCTCACTGCTTGACACCCCAACGCCGCGCTACGCCTGCCAGCGCTGTGGAAACTGCTGCCGCTGGCCCGGCGACGTGCGTGTGACGGAGGAGGAGATCGACCGCATCGCCGCGTTTCTGGACATGCCCCGGATCGAATTCATCCAGCAATGCACGCGCCTCAACGCGAACCGCACCGGCCTGAGCATCATCGACAAGCCGAACGGCGAGTGCCTATTCCTCGAAGGCGTGAACGTCTGCCGTATCCAGCCGGTGAAGCCCGTGCAGTGCGAGGGATTTCCCAATGCCTGGAATTTCCCTGGCTGGCAGGATGTCTGCGAGGCCGTGGAGATCCACTCTTCGAATCAAGGCTGAAGCCGCCGCGTACCTGTATCGGTCATGGGCGTCTTCTCGAACAAGACGGTCTTCTTGTAAACGTAAGGCTTGCAGAGCACCACCTTGGTCACGTCGGTGCGGATGACGGTGAATTTTTGATAGTCGTCGGTTTCACAGTATTTCCGGTAATAAGCCTGCGCCTTGCCCGGCATGCGGTCCCAGTGGCGCTTGGCCGCCTCCCCCTCGATCACCTGAGTGAAACCAGAGAGGTACACTAGGGTCTCCATGCTCGGCGTGGCGAACATCCATTCCGCCTGCGGGTTACTGCGCAATTCAGCGATTTTTTGAGAAGTGGGCGCGGTGATCGACATCACTTCCTCAAGATCGGTCGAGACCTGAACGGTCATCCAGGCAGCATGCGGGCTTCCATTGGCATCCGCGGTGGCCAACACCGCGTTGTGGCATTCTGCGACGACCTGGGCCGCCACACGAGAAATTTCGTTGTCGATTTGCATGAACTACCATGCCGCCTGCGCCAAGCTTTGGCTCCGCGTTCCTTGTCACACACTGCCCTTATTTGAAACTAT
>JAJTDU010000092.1 GCA_021298725.1 Verrucomicrobiaceae bacterium
CTCGCCGGTTTGCACAAAGGCCGTGCCCGTCACCGCCACGAGGCCAAAAAACAGGATCACAAACAGCTCCCCCAGTCCGCGATACGCCAGCGGCACCGGCCCGCCCGTGTAACCAAAGCAGAAATACAGCGATGGAAGGCCAATGAACAAGATCGGCAGCCCGCGTGCCTCAAACAACGGCACGGCGAGCAGCGTCGCCACCGCCAGCATCAGCCACGCTGCGATGTTCACTGCTTTGGCCGAGGCCGCACCGCTCGCGGTGATGCGTCGTGGGCCGATCCGCGCCTGCGTGTCCGCGCCTTTGAGCGAATCCAGTGCGTCATTGAAGAAGTTCGTCGCGATTTGCAGCGCCCCGCAGCTCCCCAGCGTGCAGAGCGCCAGCGTCCAGTCGAGTTTGCCCGAGATCTTCTCTGCCAGCGCGCAACCCACTGCGACAGGCGCGATGGCGGCCCCGAGCGTTTTCGGGCGTGCGGCGGCGATCCAGTCGAAAATTGAAGCCATGGGAGGGATAATGACGAAACCAGAATTCAGAATGACGAATGAAGGTGGTTGCGCAAACCATTCGTCATTCTGGTTTCGGCATTACTTCGGCAGCTCCACCTGTCCTTCGCCCATGAGGTAAGCGATCAGGTTGATGACGTTCTCCTCCCCCAGTGCTGTCAGCAGACCTTCCGGCATCAAACTTTGCGTTAGTTGGTCCTGCTTCACGATCTGCGTACGTTCGATGACGAGCCGTTCGGCGGGTGTTTGGATGGTCAGGGTGCGCTCGGTCTGCTCCGGGATCACGCCACTGATCGTGCGGCCGTCTTTGAGCTGGAAGACGCTCACGCGGTAGTCGGCGGGGACGACGGCGTTCGGGTCGAGGATGTTCTCCAGCAGATACTTGAGGTTGCGGCGGTCGCTGCCGGTCAATTCGGGGCCGATGGCTCCGCCTTGGCCGTACATCTTGTGACAGGCACTGCATGCAGCCATGAAGATCATGCGGCCTTTCGATTTGTCGGCCTTGGCGAGCGTTTCCGACTTCAAGATGCCCTCCCACTTGGCGAACTCGGCTTTTTTGGCCTCCGGTGTGTCGCGGATCTCGCCCCAGGCTTCGGTGAGAAGCTTCGTGAGCGCTTCATCACCCAGATTGCGGATTTGGCGGGCCTGAAAGGGCGAAATGGCCGTTGCGGGCACCTTTTTGGCCTTCACGGCTTCGAGCAGTTCTTTCGCATAACTGGCGCGTGAAGTCAGCGTGGCAACCGTGGCCGCCTGCTGCTCCTCGCTGCGCACCGGCCACGAGCCGAGCAACTGTTTTGGGATGCTGGGATCATCGTAAGCCGCCAAAGCGCTGCGCGAGACCGTGCCAAGCACCTTGTCATTCACTTGCGCGCGAATGACCGCGAGCAGTTCCGGTTTCGCACTGCGGGTGAGACTCTTGAAGGCGTTCAGGCGGGCATTCGCATCGCCATCCGCGTTTTTGACCATGGCGATGAGTTCATTAGCCGCACGACCGCTGCCGAAGACGATGGAGAGATTGCGAACGATCCCCTTGAACTCGTCGCTGCCACTCGCTTCGATCGCTTTGGAGAATTCATCCCAGCCTTTGGGCTTCTTGGCGCTGCTGAAGCCCTCCAACCCCGCGGCCATGCCAGCGAGCACATCACCGCGCACGTCGGCGAGTTCGGTCATCAGCGCCACGAGCGCATCGACGGCCTCGGCCTTGTCCTCGATCATCTCGGCAATGCGGCGGGCGACGAGGCGACGCACGGTGGGGATTTTCGCCTCGCGAATGAGCTCCACGCCCTTCATCGGCTCCGCTGCCACCGCTGGCTCGATGCCATACCAAATCATGAGCGGCTGCTGGCGGTCGTTGGCGTCTTCTTCGTGCTTCGCGAGCGCGGTGGCGATGGGCCAGCGGTCCTTTAATTCAAGGCGCTGCATGTCAGAAGCTGCGTGCAGCCGTTCCAGGCCGTTTTTACTTTTCGCGTTCTGCTCTGGTCGCATTTTGCGCGGTTTTGGACCTGCGCCTTTTTCGAAATCTTGCTGGAGTTCCATGCGGGTATGCCAGTTGTTTTGGAGTGGCGACGACTCGTCGCCCTTGCCGGATTTGGTGAGGCGACGACTCGTCGCTCCTCCATACACGATCTTGTAAATCCGGCCGCTGCTGCGATGCACGCCGTCGTTGTCGTGGCATTCGCCGCTGTCGCTCCAGTCGGCGACGAAGACGTTGCCGTCGGGGCCGGTGAGGAGGTCGATGCCGCGGAACCATTTGTCTTTGGCCTTCATGAAATCAGGCGCGTGCTTGCCGACGTAGCCGCAGCCTTCGCGGTGGAGGGTGTCCATGTTGATGCGGTTGCCGTGCAGATTGCAGGTGAGGACGGCACCGTGGTATTTCTCCGGCCAGAGACCGCCTTGATAGATGAGCATGCCGACGTGGGCGTGGCCGCCGCCGAGCTGGTCGGTCTTGCCGGTGACGCCAAGCTTGCGGATGTCGCTCCAGGTTTCGGCACCGACGTCCCAATGAAAGTGGTCGGCGGTCTGCTCGATGACTTCATAGACGTGTGGATTGAGGTGCGTGCCAAACATGCGGCGGTAGTAGGCACCGGGAATGCCGTGCCAGAGGTGGCCGATGACGGTATTGATCCAGAAGAGGTAAAGCCAGCCGTCCGGGCCCCAGCGTAGGCCATTGACGATGTTGTGGCCGATGGTCTTTACGTTGAAGCCATCGAGCAGCACCTCGGGCTCACCATCGGGTGTGTCGTCGCCATTTTGATCGGCGATGAAGCTGAGCGTGCCGTTGTGCAGCACCCACACGCCGCCGTAGCCGGTCTCCACGCTGGTGAGGTAGCTGCCGCCTTCCCAGAAGACCTTGCGGCCGTCGTGTTTGCCATCGCCGTCCTTGTCTTCGAGGATGATGAGGCGGTCCCGCAGCTTCGTATCCCAGCGCATGGGATTCTCGGCAAAGGTGTAGTTCTCCGCGACCCACAGCCGGCCTTTCGTATCCCAAGACATTGCAATCGGTTGCCGCACATCCGGCTCCGCGGCAAAGACCACGCACTTGAAGCCCGGCGGCAGCTCCATCGTGGCCGCGACTTCTTCCGCTGGCATGGGTGCGCCTTTTTCAGTGTCGTAGATGGCGGGGAAGTCGGCCGCGAGAGCTGGGAGGGCGAGAAGGGAAAGCAGGATGGCGCGAGAGTTGCTCATGAGTCGGGAGGAAAGACTGGTTTAAACCGCTGATAAGACGCTAATCTGACGCTGATACGCAAGTTTCATTGCCACTGCGCTGCAGAAATCGCGGTTGGCAAAGCGGCCGCAACGAATACACTCAGCCTATGCAAGCCACTGAGTCATCTCCCGAGGCGCCCGCGGTGGACGAAAATCTCGCCTGTGTGCGACGAAAAAAAGCAGCCGTGCTCGAACTGATCCGCAAGACCGGCCGGAATGGCCTGAATGCGGCGGGCATGATCAAAGACACACCCCTGGCAAGAGAAGCATTCGCATTGGGCGAGGCCTATCGCCGGTCCCAGACCTATCCTTGAACAGTTGTGTTTGTCCTTGATACCAACCATCTCAGGGAGCTGTCATTCAAAACAGTCCTGGGAAGGCGTTTGGAGGACCGCATACTCAGAGCAAAGGACGTTGTCGTGACCACTGTCGTATGCGCGGAGGAAATGCAGCGCGGCTGGCTGGCACGAATTTCCACCGCTTCCAAGGTGGCAGAAGCTGCGGAAGCCTACGAGCGCTTTTCCGAAAGTATCCACTTCCTCGCCTCCTTCGTGCTTCTGCCCTGGGATGTTCAGGCGGATGAACAACTGCATTCGTTCCGCAAGGCTGGCGTCCGCATCGGCACGATGGACCTCAAAATCGCCTGCGTCACACTCGAACACGACGTCGTCCTCCTGACCCGCAACCGCGCCGACTTCGAAAAAGTCCCTGGTCTCCGTTTTGAGAACTGGCTGGACTGAATCTCGCTCTCTTCTTCGCTTATGAAACACTTCGTTTTGCTCCTTTCCGCGTATTCTCTTGGTTCCTTAGGCCTGCTCGCCGCGAAGCCCCAAGCGCCTACGCCAAAGCCGAAGACCACTGCCGACCTCGCGGAGTCCATCGCTCCTTCGCTGGTCAAAATCACCCAGCTTGGCCGTGAAGGCACGGATGGCATCGGTTCGGGCTTCATCGTGAGTTCGGACGGCCTCATCGCCACGAATCTGCATGTCATCGGCGAGGCACGGCGGCTACAAATCGAGATGCACGATGGCAAGACGCATGCGGTGACTACCATCCACGCCTCGGACGCGCAACGAGACCTCGCTTTGCTCAAAATCGACGCCCAAGACCTCAAGCCACTGCCACTGGGCGATTCCGCCAAAGTCCGCCAGGGCGAGAACGTGGTGGCGATGGGCGCGCCGGAAGGTCTTGGCTTCAGAGAAAGGCAACAGCGGCGGCCCGCTGCTCGACATGCAGGGCAAGGTGCTCGGCATTCTGACGCTCAAGCACATCAAGACGGACAATCTCGGCTTTGCGATGCCGGTGAACGCGCTCAAGGAACTCGTCGCGAAGCCGAATCCGGTGCCGATGAGCCGTTGGCTGACCATCGGTGTGCTCAATCCGAAGCTGTGGAAGCTGCACCTTGGCTCGCAGTGGACGCAGCACGCAGGCGTGATTCATGCCGATCTGCCAGGCGATGGCTTCGGCGGTCGTGCGCTCTGTTTATCCTCTCAAAGCGTGCCGGAAGGCACTTTCGCGATCGCCACCACCGTGCGTCTGGATGATGAAGCCGGTGCGGCGGGTCTCGCCTTCTGCTCCGATGGCGGCGACAAGCACTACGGTTTCTATCCTTCCGGCGGCAAGTTGCGCCTTACGCGTTTCGACGGCCCGGATGTGTATTCGTGGACCATCCTCGCCGACGTGCCGAGTGAGGCCTACAAAGCGGGCGAGTGGAACACGCTGCGTGTCCGGGTGCAGCCGGAAAAGATTACCTGCTTCGTGAACGGCCAAAAAGTCATCGAGACCGACGACACTGGCCTGCGTGGTGGCGTGGCCGGTTTGTGCAAATTCCGCACCACCGTGGCCGACTTCCGCAGCTTCCGCATTGGCACCGATCTCACCGAGAAGCCGCTCAATGCCGAACTCGCTTCGAAATTCCGCAGCGAGATCGAAGCGAATCTCGCTCAGGCCTCCACTCGCGATCAAACGCTCGACAAGCTCCTCACCGACCCTGCCGCTGCCCGTCGCGTGATCACTGAGCAGCGCAAGAAGCTCGAAGATGAGGCCACGAAGCTGCGTGAACTCGAACGCGAGCTGCACCGTCGTGCGATGACGAAGGACATTCTCACCGAACTCGGAAAACCCGAGCCGGAGATCAATCTGCTGCGCTGCACGCTGCTGCTCTCCCGCCACGACAATCCCGAGATCGACGTCACCTCATACGTGAACGCCTTCAATGCCATGATCGCCGACTTGAAGGACGATCCCGAAATCAAGAAGGGCACCCTCCCGGCCGTGAAGCGCCTCAACCGCTATCTCTTTGAGGAAAACGGCTTCCACGGCAGCCGTGGCGACTACTCCAACCGCAGCAACAGCTACATGAACGAAGTGCTCGATGATCGCGAGGGCCTGCCGATCACGCTGAGCGTGTTGTATGTCGAACTCGCCTCCAAACTCGGCATTCAGGGCGTCTTCGGCGTGCCGCTGCCCGGCAAGTTCATGGTCGGCTACCGCGACGGGCCGGAGGGTGAATTGCAACTCGTGGATGTGTTTGAAAACGGCAAGCTGCTCACGGTTGAGCAGGCGGCCCTGGATCTCACCGACAGCGGTCAGTTTCCCGAAGGCTCGCTCGATCCCACCACGAAGCAGACCATTCTGCTGCGCATGTTGAGGAACCTGCTTGGCTCCAGCTTCGACGAAACCCGCTCGATTCGTGAATCAATGCCCTATCTCGATCTGGTTCTCGCGATTGATCCCACGGCGGCTGCCGAGCGCCTCACGCGTGCGCAGATGCGTCAGCGACTTGGCGAAAAAGCGGGGGCGCGTGAGGATGTGAACTGGCTCATCGAAAACTTTCCTGAAAACGGCCCTCCAGAGCTGATCCAGCAGTTGGATCGCTGGATGCAGTCGTTGCGGGAAGAGTAGGCTTTTACGGCACCGGCTCGCCTGATCCCGGATAGATCCAGCGCACGATTTTTCCATCGCGCACCTGTGCCTGAGCTTCGGCGTCGATGGGGCCGCAGAAGGCCATGGTTTCGTAGAACACGCTGACGGCCCAGGTGTTCTGGTTGTCGATGGTGCGCTGCTGCGGTGTGCCCCAGCGCTGGATTTTGTTGAGCTTGATGTCGGTGACGTGGCCGGACTTCATGCTGGCGAGCAGGAGATCGTAGCTTCCGTCCGCATTGCGTTTCGGAGCGCCGGTGGGCTCCACGGCACTCGGCAGACTAAGCAGCGCAGCGCTGCTGGTGGGCGATGCTTGTCGTTTGTTCCAAGCTGCCTGCGCCATCTCGATGCGTCCGCGTCTCCAGCGTTCATAGGATTCACGCACCTGCACAGGCAGGTCGGTGTCGTGCACGAAGATCTGGCCGCGGGCCTGCGAGGATTGCGTGGGTGCGACGAGCAGCACATTCGACTGTGCGGACAAGGCGAAGGCGGCGGAGCCAGCAGGCAGCGTGGAAGTGCCTGCGGCCATGCGAAACTTCACCGGCTTGCTGAGCTTCACCTGACGTGGAAAGGCTTGTGTTGGGATGGTGGTCCAGTTTTTCGTCAACGACTCCAAAGATTCGATCTGCGGCGGCACGAAGCCATCACGGCTGGTGGTGGATGACGTCGGGGAAGGGGAGTCCTGCGTCACACGCGGCGAGGGCGTGGTGTCAACGGACGGTGCTCCCGGTTTTGAGTCTTCTGGCAGATCCAGCGGCGGGTTTTCAAACACGACACGCTGGCCTGCGGGTGTAGCGAAGCGGTCATACAGAAGGAATGCGGTGGAGAAGATCAGGACAGTGAGAAACAGCGCTTTCATGGCGATGAGCGAGCTTGGAGGTGGCCTGCCGTCCGCTTGACCTCGGCAAGAGCCGCCAGATTACGCAGAGGATTCGCTGCTAGCAAGAGTTCGTGCCGCCTTGCTCATTGGGCAGGCTGCTTTAGCATGCGCGAATGTTGAAACACCTGCTTTTCATCGCCGCGCTTGCTTTGACGGCTCACGCTCGGACTCCGGACCCGCCAAGGACGATCCTTCGGTGCCGAAGGACCGCGATACCGTGCTGCGCATCCAGATTTTCCTCGACCGCAACCTGTTTGGCCCCGGCAAGATCGACGGAGCCATCGGCGAGTTCACTTACAAGGCCGTGGTGAACTACAATTACGCCCACGGACATCGTGACATCTACAACTGGGGCCATGCGCGCGAGGCTGCCGAGCGCGAGGTGCCGGTGCCTTACGCTGCCTACAAGATCAAAGCGGACCTGCTGGCCTATGTGAACCCAAATTTGCCGGAAGAGCCGGAGGAGCAGGCGAAGTTTCCTTTCATGGCTTACCGCAGCCTGGTGGAGCTGATCGCCGAGCGCTTTCACACGGACGAGACGTTCCTCGAACTCATCAATCCGCAGAAGAAAATGAATGCGCTGAAGCCTGGAGACATCGTGGTGGTGCCGAACGTGCGCTCTTTCCGCATTGAGGAAGTAAAACCGATGCAGAGCTACAAAACCGACCCTGTGCTCAGCTCCCACACCATCGTGATCGACACCACGGAGCGCATGGCGGCTGTTTACAGCGAGAAAGAGATGATGCTGGCCGCGTTTCCGATCACACCCGGAAAGCCGCAATTCATTCCGATGGGAGAGTGGGAAGTGAAGACCATCATGAACACGCCCAGCTTCCGCTATGACAAGCAGTTCCTGGAAGAAGGCGTGCGTGGCGATGAAGCGCATCAGATCCCGCCCGGCCCCAACAGTCCGGTCGGCATCATTTGGTGTGGATTGAGCAAGTCCGGCATCGGCCTGCACGGCACGGCCTTGCCCAGAACCATCGGACGCAGCCGCAGCGCCGGTTGTGTGCGCTTCGCGAATTGGGACGCCATTCGACTTCCGCAACTCATCCGGCCAGGATCGCGGGTCATCGTGCGTTAAGTCTCCCGCCATGCCGCGCATCCTTCTCGCCAGCCTTTTCCACGAAACTCACACCTTCCTCGACGGTCTCACCACGCTGGCAGATTTCCAGATTCGTCGTGGTGATGAGCTGTTTGCCTTCAAAGGCGACGCATCGCCGCTCGGCGGAGTCATGGAGATCGCCGATGCGTTCGGCTGGCAGATCATTCCGACCGCCGACTATCGAGCCCAGCCTTCCGCGATGGTGGAGGATGAAGTCATCGAGCAATTCTGGAACGACATCGCTCCGGCAGCCGCCAAGGCCGATTACGAGGCCATTTACCTCGTCCTGCACGGGGCGATGACCTCGCAGACCATTCTCGATGTCGAGGGTGAGATCCTCCGTCGTCTGCGCAGCATCACGCAGGTGCCGATCTTCGGTGTCTTTGATCTTCACGCCAATTTTTCTCCCGCCATGGCCGAGCTGGCCGACGGTCTCGTCGCTTACCGCGAAAATCCGCATACGGATGCCCGCGAGGCTGGCCTGATCGCGGCTCGGTTGTTGAATCGCTGCCTCACCACTGGCCAAAGGCCGCGCATGCAGCTCAAACAGCCCGGCCTTATTTGGCCGCCCACCGGGACCGGGACCGCGAATGATCCCATGCTCTCGCTGGAGGCGATGGCACGTCAGTTTGAGCGCGAGGACGACTCGCTTTGGTCGATGAGCGTCGTCGCAGGTTTCAGTTTTGCCGACACGCCGGACACGGGCGTCAGTTTCGTGGCCTGTACCACGGACGATGCAGCCGCACCGCTTGAATCACTGGCCCAACGCGCTCGTGAACTCACTCAGCTCGGCCAGATCACTGATCCGCCTGCGGATGAGGTGCTTGCCGGCCTCAAACCGTTGCCTGAAGGTCTCACCGTGCTCGTCGAGCCCTCCGACAACATCGGCGGCGGCGCACCGGGGGATGGCACGGGTTTGCTGCGTGCTTTGATCCGCCATGGCGTGCAAAACGCCGCCGTCTGCATCAACGATCCTCAAACCGTGCGCGAACTCGAAGCGGGTGCCCGTCGCATTCATCTCGGTGGCAAGGGCAGCCGGCTTGATGCTGGTCCGGTTGAGCTGGAGGTCGAATTGATCGCGCTCAACGAAGGACGCTTCGAGTTGGAAGACAAAAACAGCCACCTCGCCAGCATGTGTGGGGATGTTTTCGACATGGGACGCTGCGCGGTCGTGAAGCACGGAGGTCTCACGATTCTGATCACCAGCGTGAAGACGCCGCCCTTTGATCTCGGCCAATGGCACAGCCAGAGCATCGTGGTGGAAAAACTTTCCGTCGTGGCCGTCAAAGCCGCCGTGGCCCATCGCCGTGCCTACGACAAAATCGCCGCTCGTATGCTGTGGGTGGACACACCGGGGCCTTGCAGCAGCAATCTCGCCGCATTGCCCTACCGCCACTGCCGTTTGGCCTGAGACTCAGTACAACTCGACCGGGGAGCGTTTGCCGTCCTCGACGCTGAGGTTTTTGGCGGCTTCTTCCCCGAGCGTATCGACGCGGAGCTGCCAGATGTCGCGGTTGATGGCGGCGAAGCGTTCCAGATCGAACGCGTCAGGGGTCACAAGACGTTTTTTGGTTTTCTCGATGCGCACCAGGGCATCGTGCAAGGCGGGTTCTTCGACCCCTTCGAGATGCTGTCGTGCCAGCTCGACCATTTCAACGCGGTGGCAGATCATCACGAGGTCATTGCCAGCGCGGACGGCTTCCTGAATCGCCTGCTCAAACGTCACCTCATTCAAAATGGCGCCCATGTCGAGGTCGTCGGTCATGGCGAGTCCGTCGAAGGCGTATTGATGACGGAGCAGCTTGGTCACGATGTTGTGGCTGAGGCTGGCAGGCCAGCGACCACGATCTGGGTCGTAGGCGGTGTAGTTGCTGTGGCAGGTCATCACGCTGTCGAGTTCCGGCAGCAGTGCGGAGTAGGGCAGCAGTTCGCTCTTTTCCATCTCCTCGCGGCTTTTGGTGATCACGGGCAGGAACTCATGTGGGTCGCACTCGGCAGGGCCGTAACCGGGGAAGTGCTTGCCACAGCTCAAAATGCCTTCCTTCCGCATGGCGCGATTGAAGATGCCTGCGTTGGTGATGACCTGCTGCGGATCTTTGCCGTAGGTGCGGCCTTTGAGCGAGTTGTCCGCCGCGTCGTCGTAGCTGATGTCCAAAACCGGACAGAGATCGAGATTGAAACCGAAGTGTCGCAGAATTTGGCCGGTGAGCTTGCCGTGACGCTTGATCAAATCGGGATCACCTTTGTCGCGCAGCGATTGCGCGTTCGGAGGCTCCTCGCCGATCAAACGCAGCCGCGAAACGCGGCCGCCTTCCTGGTCGATGGTGATGAAAGGCTCGATGTCAGAGATGTCCCGCAGGTCGTCGATGAGTTTGCGAAGCTGCAGCGGTGTTTGAATGTTCCGTCCAAACAAAATGAAACCGCCCGGCTGAAGTTTTTTGAGTCGGGCGGCAGTTTCCGGAGTGAGTTCCGGTCCGGGGACACCCATGAGAAGAAGCTGGCCGAGGGGAAGGGAGGAGGACATGAAGAAAGGTGTTCGTAGGAATAGTGATCAAGTGATCAGCTTGGGCCGGCTTGCCGAGGGGTTGTCAATAGGCGATTTGCTAAAATTATTGAGAAGAATCGAGTTTTTCAGCTCTCAGGAATGAGACGCAGGGGATTCTTTTTGGAAAAGTCGGGAGGGTTGGTTGACGAGGTGGGCAAAACTTTTTAACATGCGCTCGTCTGTGGGGCAACCCGCAGGCCACATTTGCAAGCTTCCTCAGCTCCGCATTTCGTGCCAATAGATCCTCCATCGTTGTTGGTTGCTGGATCGCAATGGAACCCTCCGGCTTCGCTTGCCGGAGGGTTCTCTGTTTCTGGGATGAAGCATTGTGAGCAACTCTGTGATGAGTGTGTGAGTAAGCTGCGAACAATTCACGAGGCACCGAGCTGACGCGCCCATTCGATCGCACGTAGCATGCCGGTCGCCTTGTTGACGGTCTCCTGATACTCGCTGGCTGGAACTGAATCAGCCACGACTCCAGCACCAGCTTGCACATAAGCTTTGCCATCCTTCACCACGCAGGTGCGCAGCGCGATGCAGGAGTCGAGGTTGCCGTCGAAACCGAAGTAGCCAACAGCGCCCGCATAAGCGCAGCGCTTGCTGTTCTCGCACTCGTTGATGATGTCCATCGCGCGTACCTTGGGCGAGCCGCTGACGGTGCCAGCAGGGAAGGTGGCGCGCATCACGTCGTAGGCTGTTTTGTCCTCACGCAGATGGCCGTCCACATTCGAGACGATGTGCATGACGTGTGAGTAGCGCTCGATGATCATCAGGTCACTGACGCGCACAGTGCCGTAATCGGCCACACGTCCGACGTCATTGCGCGCGAGATCGACGAGCATGATGTGCTCGGCGCGTTCTTTGGGATCGTTGAGTAGGTCTTGCGCCAGCGCGTCGTCCTCCTGCGGTGTTTTGCCTCTCCAGCGAGTGCCGGCGATGGGGCGTATGTCGATCCGGCCGTCCAGGCATTTCACATGCACCTCGGGCGAGCTGCCGACCAGCGCGAAGCCCTGCGGGAAGTCGAGGCAGAACATGTAGGGGCTGGGATTCACATGTCGCAGGGCACGGAACAGGTCCAATGTAGTGCCGCTGTAGTCCGTTTCGAAGCGCTGGGACGGCACGCCTTGGAAAATATCCCCGGCGGCGATGTACTCCTTCATCTTGACCACCATGGCCTCGTATTCCTCGCGCGTGGTGTTGCTGACCGGCGCGGGCAGCGGGCTGCTGCCGGCCGGGGCGAAGGTTTGAAGCGGTTTCGCAGCCAGGGGCTGCTCCAGTTTGGAGATCACGCTCGCGATTTGCTCCCGCGCCCACTCGTAAGACGCCTCCAAGGTGGCATGTTCGTCGGTATGGACGTTAGCAACGATGGACAGCCGACGTGTGCGATGATCGAAGATCAGCACGGTGTCCGTGATCATGAAAACCATGTCCGGCAGGCCGAGTTCGTCCTTTTTTGGTGCGGGCAGTGACGGTTCAAAGAAACGCACCATGTCGTAGGCCAGGTAGCCAACAGCGCCGCCATGGAAGACCGGCAGTGGCTGTGCTTCGAGCGGTCGAAATGGCTTCATCAGCGTCTCCAGTTCCGTCAGCGGATCTGACTGCGTGGTGAAGCTGCGCTTTTTGCCGCGCTCCTCGATTTCGATCTCTTTACCGCGTGCGGTGAAGATGATGCGCGGCGAACTTCCCAGCAGGGAGTAGCGGCCTGAGTGTTGTGTCAGCTCGGCGGACTCCAGCAGAAAGCCGCAGCGGCCATCGTGGATCTTTTGGAAGGCCGAGAGCGGCGTTTCATAGTCCGCGGCGAGTTCGGCCATGACCGGCACGAGATTGCCCTGCTGCGCGAGCGTTTGGAAGGTGGCGAAGTCGGGCTGTAGATGGAGTGGAGGCATGCGCGGCAAGAAACGAGTATTTATTCTGGACGCGAATGCGTGCGGTGGCAACGGCGCTTCAAAAGGCAGCGCGGATGGCGCTCAGCAGTTCGCCGTAATCGTCGAAAGCTTTGAATTGCGGGAATTGGGCCTGAATGCTGGTAGGGGCGTGGAAGAAGAAACCGACATCCGCCTCACCGAGCATGGTGGTGTCATTGAAGGAGTCTCCAGCGGCGATGACGCGGTAGTTGAGCGCTTTGAAGGCGGCGACGGACTTCTGCTTCTGGTTCGGCTGGCGCAGCTTGTAATCCACGATGCGCCCATCGGCGGCGACTTCGAGCTGGTGGCAGAAAATCGTCGGCCAGGCGAGCTGCCGCATCAAAGGCTGTGCAAATTCAGCAAAGGTGTCGCTCAGGATGATGAGCTGCGTCATGGAGCGCAATTCGTCGAGGAAATCCTTCGCCCCATCCAAGGGGGAAAGCGTGCCGATGACTTGCTGGATGTCTGGCAGCTTTAAGCCGTGCTCGTCGAGAATATTCAAGCGGCCTTTCATGAGCACGTCGTAGTCGGGTTCGTCACGCGTGGTGCGGCGCAGCTCGGGAATGCCGGTCTTTTCGGCAAAAGCGATCCAGATTT
>JAJTDU010000282.1 GCA_021298725.1 Verrucomicrobiaceae bacterium
CATCCTGCTGCTCGATGAAGCCACCTCCGCTGTCGATGTGAAATCCGAGCACCTCATTCAAACCGCGCTCACCAAACTCCGCGCCAACCGCACCTCCATCGTCATCGCCCACCGCCTCAGCACCATCATCGAGGCCGACGTCATTCACGTCCTCCATCAAGGCCGCCTCCACGCTCACGGCACCCATGCCGAGCTCATGCAATCCTCCGCCTACTACCGCGAACTCACCGCGCTGGCCTTCCCGTAAAAAACGAGTTTCCCAACTCGTTTTCATTCGGCCTAACGAGTTGGAAAGCTCGTTCTACGCCACCACCTCGATCCGGCTCGTTCCCCCTGCCCCACGCACCACCCGCACCTGCGTCGTCAGCCGCTCCTTGAGCAAATCCACATGCGAGATGAGCCCGATGGTCTTCCCACCAGCTCGCAGATTCTCCAACGCACTCAGAGCCACCTCCAGCGTCTCCGAATCCAGCGTTCCGAAACCTTCATCAATGAACAGCGAGTCGATCGGATGATGCCGACTCGCCAGTTCGCTCAGGCCTAAAGCCAGCGCCAAGCTCGCCAGGAAGCTCTCGCCACCTGACAAGCTCTCCATCGGCCGATCCACATTGGCTTGATACAGATCGACGATCCGCAGATCCAGCTCATCGCCTTCCGCCGCCATCAGGCGATAGCGTTCCGCTAGCACTTTGAGATGCTCGTTCGCCAGCCCGATGAGCTGCCGTAGCGTGAGTGACTGCGCAAAGCGCGAAAACTTCGCGCCATCCGCCGAGCCAATCAGCTCCTTCAGCCTGCCCCAACGCAATGATTCGACCTCGGCGGCCTGCAACTCCGCACCACCCGCCTCACGACGCTTCCGCGCATCGTCGTCGTTTTTGACCTGCTGCTCCAACGAACCCACCTCGGTGCGTTTCGTGGCAAAGTCATCATTCAGACGCTTCGTCTTCGTCTCCAGCTCGCTCAAAGCCTCCAGGCTGAGCACCGACTGTCCTTCAAACGGCACCCGGCGAACTTCAAGCTGCTCCAGCTTCGCCTTCGTCGCCGCGATCTGCGTTTGCAGCGTGTTCAGCTTCGTCTCGGACTCGCGCAGCGCCTTCTCGGCAGTTAAAACCTTCGCTTCATGCTGCTGACGATCTTCCACCAGCGTCTGGCCGCCGAGCAGTTCGCTCAACTGCGCCTTCAACGCATCCGCCTTCGTGCGCAGCGACACACCCTCGGCCTTCAATTCATCGATTGCTGTTTTTTCGCAAAAGTCGCCGCCCGCTTCTCCAGTGCATCGAGTTCACGCTCCACATGTAGAACGAGTTTTCCAACTCGTTCCACCTCCTCATCACGAGTTAGAAAACTCGTGTTACGTCTCGCTCGCTCCTCTTCGGCCTCCAACGCGGCCACATCCGGCACGACGATCTCGCCCAGCGCCTTCCGCATCTCCGCCACTCGCTTCGTCTCTGCGCCCACTTCCGTCTCCACCTTCGCCAGCTCACGCTCCAGCATCGCCAGATCGCGATTCGCCTTCTCGCATTGCTTCTCCAGTGTCGTGAGCAGCTTTCGGGCCGTCTGAAGTTGCGACTCAAAACCAGCCCCGTTCGTCGCGAACGGGTGCTCGCTGGCTCCACACAGCGGACAAGGCTTGCCGGGCTTCAAATCATGCCGCTGCTCGTCATAACCCGCCACCCGCTCCGCCTGCCGTGTCACCTCGCGCTGAGCTTCGAGCGCCTTCGCGAGCCGCTCCAGCTCGGCGCGATCCGTTTTCGCCTTCGTGCTGCTTTCCGACGCTTTTTTCGCCAACGCCGCCGCCTGCGTTTCCGCCTCGGTGATCTTCACATGCAGCGTCTTCGCCTCCGCGTGACGCTTCTTGCCTTCGGACAGCTTTTCAAAGACCGTGCGCCATTCACGAACGGCCACACGCAGCTTCGGCAAACGCTCCGCCAGCTCCGCATCGGCCGCGTTTTGCTTCAGCCACGCTTCCAGCGCCTGCGCCGCCTCGATGTGCGCCGCGAGCGCTTTCTCCGCTGCTTCGCGACGTGACGCCGCCTCCTTCTGCTCCTTCGCCCAAGTTTGATAAGTGGCGCGACTCCCGCCGAGCTGCTTTTCGAGCTGATCACTCTGCGCAGCCAAACCAGCGGCTTGTTCCCACACGGGTTCCCGTTTTGTGCGTTGCTGCTTCGCCTCATCGGCCAGCGTTTTGACCTTCAAAACCTCTGCCGCGGCCTGCGCCTGCGATGTTTGGAACTGTTGCTCCGTCGCGGCCAGCTTCGTCAGCTCCGCCACGATGGACGCATGCTCGCGCTGATCATGCCAGAGCTTCGTCGCGGCCTGGCTTTCGGTCGTGAGACGTTCGGCAGTCGTGCGGGCCGCGGTGAGATCGGTTTGCAGCTTCGCCCGCGCCTCGTCATCCAGCACGGTCACGGCGCCGAGGCTGGCTTTGAGCTGCTTTACCTGCTCATCCTTCTGGCGATGCGTCTCGTAAGCCAGCACAGAGAGATCACTGTAGATTTCGGTGCCCGTGATCTTTTCCAGCAGCTCCGCCCGCTCATTGGGCTTCGCCTTCAAAAACGCCGCGAACTGCCCCTGCGCCAGCAGCACGGACCGCAGAAAGCGCTGCGCATCCAGCCCCGTGAGCGATTCGATCAGCGGGTCCATCTCGCGACCTTTGTCCGCCAGGATCTCGCCCGTCGTGGCATCCGCCAGCGTGCGGTGAACCGGCTTCAAATTGCCCGTCTTCGTCTTCCCCAGTCGCCACGTCGCCCGCAGCCGGCGCCCACCCGTCTCGAAATCCACTTCGGCAAAACACTCCATCGTGTGCCGGCTCATCATCTCATCTGCCTTCTCATTCCCATAACGCGCCGCCCGGCCATATAGCGCCAGCGTCATCGCATCCAGCAAGGTGGACTTCCCCGCCCCCGTCGGCCCCGTGATCAAAAACACCCCCGCCGCACTCAACGGCACCTCATCAAACCGCACGACATGCTCCCCGCTGAGCGAGTTCAAGTTTTGGAGTCGGACGGCGAGGAGGCGCATGGTGGCATTCATAGACGGCTACCGGCGCGATGGAAATGGCAGATTGCGAGGCGGCTCATCGATCGTATTTTTGGCCCTGAGAGAACCGCTCTGCAGTGCAGCATTCGATGTCTCACACGCCGTCGAATGGTTGTCGCTCGCTCAACATTCTTCACTGCGCAATCGCCGCAGATCTTCAGGCGGCGGAGTTCATCACGAACAAGGTTTTCGGACCCATCGGCAGGAAGGGGCGATTTTGAGAACTCGTTACCGAACGGGAGGCAGTCCTGCCAAGCATTTGACTTGGCCAAGTACTCTATGTTCGCAGTCTCTGTTCTCTGTTTTGAGCGCCGACTGCGGCGAGATGGTGATCGACGAGCGGATTGTGAACGAGCTAGCCGAGGATGGTCAGCGGGGCGCGTTGCGCGGCGCTGTGGGTGGTGCGCAGGTGGGAGATGAGGTTGCAATCACTCATGCCGAGTTCGGTTTTGAGATCCTGGAAGGCCCATTCGCCCCACGTGGAGAGCAGCGTCATAATGGAGAGGCGGCCCTTTTCGTGGATGAGCTTGTCGATTTGATCGAAGTCGATCATTTCGACTGCACCTCCGCAGGTTTCTTGGTGAGGAAGACCGCAAGCGCGTAAATGACATGCAGCAGGCCGAAGGTGAGGCCCATGATGAGCGATGCGGGGGCTTCATCGCTGGAAAGGAGGCGCACATCGCCGTTGGCGGCCCAAGCGAAGAACAGTGCCAGTCCGGCGATCACAAAGGTCCAGCCGAGCCGCACGAGTGAGCTTGTGCAGGTAGACGATCAAACCGATACCGACACAGCCACCGACGAGCATCGGCGGCGCAAAGGCCCGCAGCGCCATGCGCATGCCTTCGGAGACGAAGGGCTGCCCACGCCGTTTCGCCTCAATGGCGAGCAGCAGGACGTTCAGGGACGAGGCGACGAGCAGAATGGCGATCCAGAGGTCGAGAAAGGTGCCAGGAGACATCAAACTGGCCCCCTGCGTCGCCAAAGCATGCTGCAGCGGCCAAGCGGAGGCGGCGAGCGCCAGCAGGCCGCCGGTGAGTGCGGCGAGAGCGGAAACGGCCCGGTAGATGTGCGCCTTTTCCATCAAGGAGCGGATGATGCGGAGATTTTCCAACGCGACTTCGGTCGTGCTCATGGCGATCACTTTGGCGGACAAAGTAAGCAGTGTAAGTGAAACTTTGTGAAGCAAAGTGACTTGCGCCTGAGGAAGGATGACGAATCAGGGCTTGCGGAGCTTTATAATTTCCATAGATTGGAACTTGATGCTTCCCGCCGCCTTTTCTCCTGCTGTCGGCCGCACGTTCTCACTTCGGACGCGCCCACGTCTGCATTCGGCGTGTGCCTTGCAGCTCATCGCAGGGCAGGCAACGGGCTGGGCGGCTGCCCCCACTGCGGAGCAGCGATTCTGGCTGGAACTCACGAATCGCTTTCCCAGCGCCCCGTCGGGAGAGCTGGCAAAGCTGGCGAATTTTGCAGCCCCGAGCGTTTGGGACACACCGAAGTCGGACGACGCCCACATCGCTTACGCATTGAACTTTTTCGGCACCAGCGCCGCCGATCTGGTGGCGCAGACCTTCACGCTCGACGCGCCTGTGGAAAACGACGGCGCACCGGTGACGTTCTAAGACAAGGTCTATTCCTCCTTCATGGTCGTGCCGGAGCCAGGGAGCCTGCTGTTCTGCTTTGTGGCGGCGCTGCCTGCCCAGGCCTTTCGTTCACGTCTTCAATCCACATGAAACAACTCATTTTGCTTCTGCTTTCCGTGGTTTCGCTTCTGGCCCAGGAGGCGGCTTCGCCGCTCACCAGCGAGATCCGCAGCATCATCGAGGAGTATGAAAACTCAGTGCGCGCGAACACGCAGAAGATCATCGCCGCGACCACTGAGGCGGAGAAAAACAAGTATCGCATGAGCATTCCGAGCGCCGGGCCTGCCGCCACGAAGATGATGCAGCTCGTGCAGACGAATCTCGACCACCCAGACGTGGTGAGGGCCGTTTCCTGGCTGGTAACGGGCGCGGCCAATTTTCCCGAGGGCCAGGAGGCGCTGAAGATGCTCGGCACGACGTTCGCGGAACGCCAAGGCATTGCCGAGGCGGTGAAACAGCTCGAATACCACGGCCTGCCCGCCGAGCCTGTGCTGAACGCG
>JAJTDU010000093.1 GCA_021298725.1 Verrucomicrobiaceae bacterium
TGTTGGTGAGTTTTTTCGGAGACTGGAAAATGGTGGCGACTGGAGGTTCGATTGATTATCGCAACCGCATCACCGGTGCGCGCGTGATGGCGGAGGGTTTGGACCCGTTTCACTACAAATGGCGTCGTGGGGCGGCGGAGGAGCTGTGTGATCCCTACAACAACCTAGCGGCCTCGGTGAGCCAGACGACGGTGACGCCGACCTATCTGTTTTTGATGCTGCCACTGGGCGCATTGTCGTATGGCGACGCCCAAATCTTGTGGCTGGTGATTGAGTGGGCCTGCCTGCTCGGAACGGGTGTGATTTGGTGGCGGCTGCTGACGCCGGGGTGGAAGCGCTGGGCCTGGGCCGCTGTGGTGGCAGGCTTTAGCCACACACTCGCGTGGAAGCATCATGTGGATCGCGGGCAGGTGTATGCGTTGCTGGTTTTTTTGTTGTCGCTGTGGGTGGCTCTGACGCGTTCGCAGCGTCAGAACTGGGCCGGTTTGGTGGCGGGTCTGCTGCTGTGCGTGCGGCCTCCGCTGCTGCTGTTGTTGGCCCCTTTCATCGGCTTGCGTGACCGGGCGCAATGGCGTGCGGCTTTGATCAGCACGATGATTTTCGCACTGCTGCCGATGGCCCTGCGTGGTGGCATCTGGCAGGATTACCTGAGTGGCATGAAGGACTGGTCGGCGCTGCACCGGCAGGGGGAGCGGCCACGGCCACCGGCGGAGACGTATCCGGCCACGATTGAGGGCATCGAGCTGGACACGCTGGCGCGGTATCATGTTCGGCAGTACGCGGACTCCTCGATCATCCGCATTTTAAAAGGGCAGGGTATTTTGAATTTTCCCGACTGGCCGCTGGGCCTGGCGCTGGTGGCGGGACTCGGCGTGTGGTGGTGGAGCCGCAGGCAGGCGGATGAGATGGAAGTGTTGGCGGGCCTCCTGGCCTGGGCATTTTTGATGGACTGGTTCCTCCCGGCCTACCGCAACCCATACAATGATCTGCTGGTGCTGAGCGTGTTTGCCTGCGCGTTGCTGACGGGGCGGAAATCATGGTGGATCGGCCTGCTGGGCATTCCTGCGGGTTGGGTGCTTTATCACGTCATGCCGACGGCGCGGTGGCAGATTCATGTGCCGACGGTGATCATGCTCGTGGCCGGAATCGGTGTGCTGTGGCCGAAGCTCACGCTAGGAAAGGCGGCGCGGGCATGAAGCGCGTGGGAATCATCGGCGCGGGGCCGGCCGGGCTGACCGCCGGGCATGAACTGGCCAGACGCGGCCTGGAGGTGGAGATTTTCGAGGCGGGGCCGCATGTGGGCGGCATGTCGCGCACGATTGAGCTGTGGGGACACAAGGTGGACCTGGGACCGCATCGGTTTTTCACCCGGGATGACAAAGTGCGGCGTTTTTGGACGGAGATGGCCGGTGAGGACCGCCAGGTGATCGACCGCCGGACGCGGATCTATTTTGGAGGCTTGTTTTATGACTATCCGCTACGTCCGCTGAACGCGCTGGCCAACATGGGGCCGTGGCAGGCGGCGCGTTGTGTCATGAGCTACGCGGGCGAGAAGCTGCGGCGGAAAAACGAGCCGGAGAGCTTTGAGGACTGGGTGGTGGGTGCGTTTGGCCGCCTTCTTTATGAGATGTTCTTCAAGTCCTACAGCGAAAAGCTGTGGGGCATCACTTGCGATGAGTTGGATGCCGATTTCGCGGCGCAGCGCATCAAGAAATTTTCCCTTGGTGAGGCGGCGCTTGGCATGCTGCGGCTGAAAAGTGGCTCGCACGCCACGTTGGTGGATCAGTTTGATTACCCTGCCGCTGGCACTGGTGCGGTGTATGACCGCATGGCGGAGAGTTTTCGTGGCCTGGGTGGGAAATTGCATCTTGCCACGCCGGTTTCAGGCATGGCGGAGGACGGGCATTCGTTGCGACTCGAAAACGGCGAGACGCTGCGCTTTGACCACCTCATCTCTACGATGCCACTGACGGCGTTGTGCGCCTCGCTGCCGGACCTGCCGGAAAAAGTGCGCAGCGCATGCACGGGGCTGGCCTATCGCCACACGTTGCTGGTTTACCTGCTGGTGGATCAAGAGGATTTGTTTTCCGACCAGTGGCTTTACATCCATTCTCCCGAACTGCGGCTGGGGCGTGTGACGAACTTCCGCAACTGGTCAGCGGGCATCCGTGGCGCGCCGGGGCAGAGCGTGCTGGCACTGGAATACTGGTGCTCGGACGGCGATGCACTGCATGGCATGAGCGCGGAGGAACTGCAAAAGCTGGCGGTGCAGGAAATACGCACGACCGGCCTGATCAAGGACGCACAGGTGCTGGATGCCACGGTGATCCGCATTCCGAAATGCTACCCGGTTTACCGCAAAGGCTACCGCCGTGATCTGGCGGTGGTGATGGAGCACTTAAAGTCAAGACTCACGCATGTCACGGCCATCGGTCGGTACGGGGCCTTCAAATACAATAACCAAGACCACAGCATCCTCATGGGGCTGCTAGCGGCGGAAAATCTGGGCGACAACGCCCGACATGACCTATGGAGCATCAATACCGACTACGGCGTGTACCAAGAGAGCATGTGAGCGTCCTCCGTGTGGCTTAGAACTGAATGTAGCCAGCGGGAACCGACGAATTGGGCTGGAGCTTGAAGTCACGGTCGATCATGCACGGCACCTCGGTGATGGCCTGAACTTCCTTCAAATACTTCGTACTGCCGACGGGATTGGACTGCGAAAGCAGCACATTTCCGGCGGCGTCGAGAATGAAAATGACGTAGCCGTGGGCCAGCACTCCCATGCGCGGCCCCAGACCCTGGTAATAGGTCAGAAGCACTTTTTCAGTGGATTGCACGATCTTGGACTGCGCTCGGATGGCGACGTCGAAATGCACTTTTTGCAGCACGACGAGATCACCGCCGTTGCTTGTGGCGTCTTTGCCCAAGGTCAGGATCATTCCGCGGGCACCTTCGAGATCGCGTTTAATCTCGCGATTGTGCAGATGGAAGGTGTAAGAGATCTCGACGTTGCGTGGGCCGCCGTCCGGTGGGCCACGGTTGCTTTTGGAGGACTGAACCTCGCAGACTAGGCTGTATTTCTGTGCGGGGGCCGGTGCGTCGGCGCTGGCAGGCTTCGCCATGCTGGCTTTGTCCGGGTTTTCCGCCATCCACCGGCTGATGTAGGCCAGATCCTCCTTGCAGAGAGTTTTGCGACTCACGACGAGTGGCTGGCCATCATTCACGCGTTGAAGGGTGACGTTGTCTCCCGACACCGCGGTGATTTCTGCTTCCAAGAGCGTTCCGACGAGACTGACAAAGACCCTGGCCTGCAAAGCCGCCTGGGCGCAGACAAGGAAGATCAGCAGTGGCAGAAACGGTGGTCGCATTCGGTTGGAGAATAGATACGGCAGGCGATGGAGCAGATTGCAGCCGCCGGAATCAGGCCTCACGCAGGAGGATGGCATCCACATTGACTCCATCGTAGAGCGCGTCACTGAGGATGACGAGCGGATCACCGGTCTTGATGAAGTTTTCCCGGCGCAGAATATCCAGCGCCTCGCGGATGCTGCTCTCCGGTTGGCCTTCGGTGAACTGGAGCACAAAAGGATGCACGCCGCGGGCGGTGACCAGTGTGCGGGAGACGTGCAAGTTCGGCGTGAAGGCGAAGATGGGCGCAAACTCAGGCCGCTGATGGGCCAGCAGATGTGCCATGACGCCGCGGAGAGTGAAGACGAGCAGCTTGGAGCCTGGAATGCTGTTGGCGAGCAGGATGGCTGCCTTGACGGTCTTGTGCTTATTCGTTTTGAGCGGTGCGTCACTCGCGAAGCGGCCAGAGGGGTACTTTTGCTCGATGCGGCTGATGACAGTGTCGAGCACCTCAACGCATTTTTCAGGATAGCGTCCCACGCTGGTCTCGCCGCTAAGCATGACGCAATCAACCTGCTCGATGACGGCGTTGAAGATGTCGGTGACCTCGGCACGCGTTGGCACGGGGTTTTCGATCATGCTTTCGAGCATCTGAGTGGCCACGATGACTTTACGGCCATGGTAGGAGCAGCGCTCGACGATCTGGCGCTGGATGAGCGGCAGATCCTCGATGGGGCACTCGCTGCCTAGGTCGCCCCGGGCGATCATGATGCCGCCGCTGGCCTCGACGAGTGCGTCGATGTTGTTGAGTGCCTGTTGGTTTTCGATTTTGGCGATGACGCGGGCCTTGCTCTGCTTCTGCTCCAGCAGGAGCTGAAGATGCTGCAGATGGCCGGGTTCACGGGCAAAGCTGAGGGCGAAGAAATCGACGCCGATATCGACTCCGAGGTCGAGATCGGCGTAATCTTTCTGCGTGAGCGGAGGAAGTCGCACCGGGATGCCGGGCAGGTTGATGTGGCGGCGCGATTTCATCTCCCCTTTGGTCAAAACGGTGCCGGTGACGTGTTTGGGCGTCACTTCCGTGGCCTTGATCTGGATCATGCCGCCATCGACCATGATGATGTCGCCAGCTTTGAGATCCTTGCCGAGGTCCGGGTAGTTCACGCCGACGGAATACTGCGTGGAGGCCGGAACATCCGAGAGGCAGCGAAATTCGACGGTGTCGCCGACTTGGAGCTGCCAAGGCTGCTCGACATCGCCAGTGCGGATGCTGGGGCCGGTGAGGTCCATGAGCACGGCGATTTCGCGCTTGGCGGATGCGGCGGCTTCACGGACGCGGGCATAAACAGTCCGCACCCAGTCGTGCGAGGCATGGCTCATGTTTAGGCGGATAACGTCTGCGCCTTTCGCGATGAGGTTGGCAATGACTTCAGGACTCTCCGTAGCAGGGCCGAGAGTGCAGAGAATTTTGGTTTTGCGCATGGTTGGCATGGAAGAGCAAATGGCGGGCCAGATGAAGGGTGCAAGGTGGGAATGACGAAGGACGCAATCGGGCTCAAGACTGATGCTCAGAAGACGAAAAGGGTTCGATAATTCTTCGCGATGGAACTTTGCAGATCTTCCAGCGGTATGCTGCGAATTTTGGCGAGGATTTCGTAGCTGACGCGAATGTTGAAAGGGTGATTCAGGGCTGCACCATCGGTGGTTTGCAGCAGATGCGGGTTCAAATCATCCGGCGGCCACATGTCGGGCGCATCCGTCTCGGTCAGAAGGCGTTCCAGGGGGATTTTGGCAAAGGTGGCGAGTTGGGCTGCCTTGCGCGGATGGGCGAAATACGGGCTGATGGAAAAATAAGCGCCCAGTTGAATGAATGCGGGCACCATTTCCGCAGGGCCTCCGTACGAATGCAGCAGGAAGCCGCGCGGCGGCCGTGGGATCGAGCGGAGCGTTTCCTCCAGCAGACCGAAGGCTCGCAGGCAGTGAATGGTGGCCGGGCGCTCCAATTCAACCGCAAGAGCCATTTGAGCGCGGAAACAATCGAGTTGGGCTTCAATGTCGGGATTTTCGATCCAGCGGTCGAGGCCGATTTCACCAACGACCGCGTTGGGATGAGCCTCAAGATGGCTGCGGAGCACCGTGAGCCATTCAGAGCCGCGTTGTTTGACGTACCATGGATGCAGGCCGAAGGCGGGACGCATCCAAGCGTGTTGCCGGGTCAGTTCGGCGACTTGGGGCCAGTCCTCTTCGCAGGAACCGTTGACGACCATCTCGGCGAGGCCGGTTTGTGGCATCTGGGAGACGATTTCATGCCGCCAAGGGTCGAGGCGCTCATCCTGGAGGTGGTTGTGGGCGTCGAAGAGCATGGCGTGAATGACGAATGCACAATGACGAATGTCGAATGGCAAAGTGCAGGCATTCGGCATTTTCACGCAGTCACGGCACAAAAAAGCCCGCACACGCCTTCCGGCATGCGCGGGCTGAAGAAACGTTCGAACGTTAATTGTTGCCAATCATGAGCAGCATCGTGTCGCCTTTGCGCCAGACGCGGAGGAGGACGGTTTTGTCACTGCTTTTGGCCAGGGTGCGGGCCTCGGCGGCGGTGGTGACTGCCTTGCGGTTCACATGGGAGATGACATCGCCGTCCTCGACGCCCATCGCAGCGGCGCGGCTGTCGGGATCGACCTTGGTGACGATGACGCCATTGACATCCGCCGGCACGTCGTGTCGTTCACGCAGGGCCTTGGTGAGATTTTGTACTGTGACGCCAGTGACAAGTTCGGAGGTGTTTTCCTGCTGCGGAGGGGCGGAACGTGGGATGCCGTTTGATCCGGGGCCGACTTCGGCCAGCGCCTCCTCGGGCAGAGCTTCGAGTGTGGCGTTGAGGGTCATGGGCTGGCCATTGCGCAGCAGTTCGATGGGGATCAGGCTCCCTGGCTTTGTGCCGCTGACGATGAGGCGCAGGCGGCTGCTGCTGTCCACCTTCTGACCATTGATGGCGACGATGACGTCCTCAAGCTGCACGCCTGCCTTTTCAGCAGGAGAATCCGCGCCGACCATCATGACCACCGCGCCTCCTTGCTCCTTCATTTTGAGACGTTCGGCCATCGGGGCGTCCAAGTCGGCGATTTGTACACCGAGGAAGCCGCGGCTCACCACGCCATCATCGAGCAGATCCTCGACGATGTTCATGGCCATGTTGATCGGGATGGCGAAGCCGATGCCCGCATTCATGCCGGAGCGGGACAAGATGGCAGTGCTGATGCCGATGACGCGTCCCAGGGAATCGACCAGCGGGCCGCCGGAGTTGCCTGGATTGATGGATGCGTCGGTCTGGATGAAGTCCTCGTAACCACGCACGCGGCCTTTGCCGACGATGCCTTCATTGCTACGCCCGAGGGCGCTGACGATGCCTTGCGTCACGGAACGGCTGAGTTCCATCGGCGCGCCTGCTGCCAGCACGATGTCTCCCACACGGAGTTGGGCGCTGTCGCCGAGCGTGGCGGCTTTGAGGCCTGGGGCGTTGATTTTGATCAAGGCCACGTCGGTCAGCGGATCAGCGCCGATGACCTCGGCGGTGTAATTTTTTGTGCTGCCGTTCACATCGACGGCTACCTCGATCTTTTTCGCATCGGCGATGACGTGGTTGTTCGTCATGATGTAGCCGTCAGTCGTGATGATGACGCCGGAACCGACGCCGCGCTGCTGATGCTGCTCATCTTCAGGCGCAGCCTGCGGTGGGCGTTGTGGCTGGCCGCGACGGCGTGGATTGGGGGCCTGCTCCTCATCGCCTTCATTCCCAAAGTCTTCGGGTGCGCCGAAGAAGCGGTAAAAGAACGGGCGAAGCTGCGGCGGGATTTGATCCACCTCGGGCGTCTTGATCGGTGCGGAGGAGTAGATCGTGACGACGCTGGGGAGGATTTTTTCCACCACGGTGGCGTAGCTCATTTGGAGCTGGCCGTGGTTTGGCAGCGGGCTGGCGTCCTTGGCAAGCTTGGCCAGAAAATCGGACGAGTTGACCTTGGGTGGCGTGGTTTCAGCGAGGGCTGGATGCCATCCTGGGGCCAGCATGCTGGCGCAGGTGAATGCGGTGCAGATGCGAGAGCGAGCGTTCATTGGAGTGTTTGGGTTGGGTTTTTTGGAATGCCGCACGACGAGCGTGAGCACGCCATACAGACGAGTCAGCACCGGGAATGTTGAAACAATTTTGCGGGAAAGAAAGGGCCGGTTTTCCCTGGGAAAACTCACACACAAAGCCCCGGAACAGCATCGTTTACGCGTGTCATGCGCCGCAGGGACGCAGGCAACGGCGTGGCCTCATTTCCGCGCGGCGGCCAGCGCCTTGTCCATCACTTCCTTGATGGTCACATCGGCCCCGTTGCGGCGTTTGCTTTCATCCGCAGCTTCCATGAAGGCATAAATCTCCAGCGTTTCTTCTGGGGAGACGGGTGCGATGCCGGTGCGGAAGAAATGCACGACGGAGAAGAGCAGAGGATCATAGCCCTCGTATTTGCCGACGGTGGCGTCCTCGCCTTTGTCACCCACAGCCTTGCCGCCGTAGCTTTTGGACTCGGTGAAGGTGCCGGTGCGCGCGCCCTCCCAGGTGCCGGTGACGGTGATCTTGCCTTCCGCGGTGGTGCCTCGTTTCACCCCCTGGCAACCAGTGCCCATGATGGTGAAGAGTGATTCCACGCCATGAATCCCATACCAGAAGAGATCAGGATGATGCTCCTCAAGGCTCGCGGGGCTGGTGGTCTCAGCGCGGCTCACGCGGCCTACGCTGCCATTGCGCACGGCCAGCGTGGACTTGCCGAAACGAAGTGAGGAGGAGGAAAAGACCGGGATGCTGGCTTTTTTGGCAGCGTCGAAGATCTTGATCGCATCGACCAAAGAACCGGCGATGGGTTTGTCGATGAAGACCGGCTTGTGCGCCTCCAGGCAGGGCAAAATCTGCTCCAGGTGCGGGCGTCCGTCGTTTGTCTCCAGAAAGATGACGTCCACCTTGTCCAGCAGCACATCGATGCTTGGGACGATCTCGACACCGAGCTCCTTGACCTTCTCGACGTATTCCGGCACACGCTTCGTGCTGGACTCGATGTCCTTCGATCCCTGAGGGTAAGCCGCGACGACGCGCACGCCCATCACTTCCGGTTGCTGCGGCGTGGCGTTCAGCGTTTTCGTGAACGCGAGCACATGCGAGGTGTCGAGGCCGATGATGCCGGCGCGGATGTGCTGGGCGGTGGCGCTGACAGAGAAAAGCGCCAAGGCGCTGAAGGCGAGAAGCAGGGAGCGAGTCATGGGCGAATGACTACGCCAGAAGCAGCGTGGCCTTTCGTTGGGGCGCGTCTTACTTCATGCCGATGCAGTAAA
>JAJTDU010000094.1 GCA_021298725.1 Verrucomicrobiaceae bacterium
AACAGACTCGGCGGGCCACTCGACTTTATAGTTCGGCTTCGCTGTATTGCCGCTGGTGGTCTTGATGCTTTTTCCTTCGGGAAGGGCCACGAAGCGGCTTGCGCTGGCTCCGTCCTGCCACATCGGCTCGGCGATCTCGAAGGGCAAAACGCCTGCGGCAGGACTTTGAACCGCAGTGTCGGTGAAGAGGCCGGTTTCACTCAGTTTGCGCGGAAACTGGCTCGGTTTGCCGATGGCGGGATTTTTCGTGAGGCGGAAGAGGCGCGTGTCTTTTTCCCAATTCATCCAATACACCTCGCCATCCTCGCTCTGACCGAAACTGACGATCTTATGCGGTGTGTCGGCGATTTCCTCGCGGCGTGTGACCTGCGTGCCGTCATGCCAGAGCGCCCAGATTTTCCCGGTTTCATAGTCGCCGTAGATGTAGGCGTCGCGCAGCTCGGGGAAGCGGCTGCCGTGATAGACGTAACCCCCGGTGATGCTCGCGGCCTCGGTGTGCGGATGCGCGGCGACGGGCGGGATGATGTCTCCGGGGCCTTGGGTCTCCGGCATGATGGGCTGGCTGGCCTCCATGGCGCTCCAGCCGTGATTGCCGCCCTTCGGCACGAGATGAATCATCTCCCACAGCTCCCAGCCGACATCGCCGCACCATAGGCGGCCTTTGGGGTCGAAGCTGATCTTCCACGGATTGCGAAAGCCGAAGGCGTAGATCTCAGGACGTGCGTTCGGCGTCTTGAGAAACGGATTGTCCTTCGGAATGGCATACGCCCTGCCGTTTTCCTCACGATCCACGTCGATGCGCAGGATCGATGACAGGAAGTCGCTCAGATCCTGCCCCGTCTTCAGCGAATCCGGCGGCGATGGAGCGGTGGCATCGCCAGTGGAGCAGTAGAGCATGCCGTCCGGACCGAACTGAATGGACGCGCCGTTGTGCCCGCCGCTCTGCCACGTCAGCAGCACGGTTTCCGATTTCGGATCAAGCACCGGCGGCTCCTGCTGCATGAGCTTGAAGCGCGAGAGCTTGCTGCCATCGGGCACCTTGTCGCCATAGACGTAGGTGATGAAGACGAGGCCGTTTTCCCGCCACTTCGGGTGAAAGGCGATGCCATAAGCATAATTCAGCGCAGGGTGATCGGGCTTGAGGTCGATGAGCAGATTCTTCGATGCCGCGTCCGGGCTGTCCTTGAAGCTCCAGATCTTGCCGCCTTTCTCCACTGCGACCAAACGAAGCGCCCCGGGCACGGCGATCATCTCCAGCGCGTCATTCAGTGCGATCTGCGTGAAGAACTGCTCCGGCACATACGGCTTCGGAGCTTCCGGGGAGCCATGGATGCGGGAGGTGTTCCACTGGGCATGGGAACTGGCGGCCAGCAGGCAAAACAAAAATAAGCGGATCATCTGTGCATCTTGGAATGAGCGCCGGGCATCCGCCAAGCCTGAAATTGCCTGGGAGGCGGTCTGGCAGGAGTTCCCTGCAAAAATTCGTCATTCCACATTCGACATTTGATTCACTCCGTTCACCCTTTCGGGCCGCTTCCTTCGGCGCCGATTCTTTCGACTTAGTTTCACCTCAACCCAACCACACACACGCCATGCCACGCCCAGTCACCCTCTTCACCGGCCAGTGGGCCGATCTCCCCTTCGACACCATGCTCACGAAGGGCAAAAGCTTTGGCTACGACGGCCTGGAGCTGGCCTGCTGGGGCGACCACTTTGAAGTCGAGAAGGCCGACCAAGCTTACTGCGATGCCAAGCGTGCGAAATTGAAGGCCGCAGGCATGCAGTGCCACGCCATCTCCACCCACCTCGTCGGCCAGGCCGTGTGCGACAACATCGACGCCCGCCACGCGCAGATCCTCTCTCCGGCGATCTATGGCGATGGCAATCCTGAAGGCGTGCGCCAGCGTGCCGCCGAAGAACTCATCAAGACCGCGCACGCCGCCAAGCGTTTCGGCGTCAGCGTTGTCAACGGCTTCACCGGCAGCAGCATCTGGCACCTCGTTTATTCCTTCCCGCCAAATCTTCCCGGCCAGATCGACGCTGGCTACGCCGACTTCGCCAAGCGCTTCAAGCCCATCCTCGATGAATACCAGAAGCTCGGCATCCGCTACGCGCTCGAAGTGCATCCTACCGAGATCGCCTTCGACATCGCCAGCGCTGAGCGCGCACTCCAGGCCATCGACTACCATCCCGCTTTCGGCTTCAACTACGACCCCAGCCACTTCGGCTACCAGGGCGTCGATTATGTGAAGTTCCTCTACAAGTTCAGCGACCGCATCTTCCACGTCCACATGAAGGACGTCTCCTGGGGCATCGGTGACGGCACTGCTGGCGTTTTCGGCGGCCACGTCGATTTCCACAAGCCCAGCCGTTACTGGGACTTCAAGTCCGTCGGCCGCGGCAAGATCAACTTCGAACTCATCATCCGCGCTCTCAACGACATCGAGTACGGCGGCCCGCTCAGCGTCGAATGGGAAGATGGTGCCATGGACCGCGAGTTCGGCGCCACCGAATCCGCTGCCTTCTGCAAGAAGATCGACTTCCCGCCGAGCAAGATCATCTTCGACGCCCAGTTCGCCGAGGCCAGCAAGTAGGATAGGCATCCTGCCTGTCACCAGTGCCACGGGCATCCTGCCCGTTGTCTGTTCTTCATCACACACGGGCCGGGAGCATCTCCCGGCCCGTTTTGTTGGTTGAATCAATTCCTCTGCGCGTCAGACGAAGGGATTTAGCACTGGCACGCCGCAACGGACGAAATCATCGACATTCCGGGTGGCAACGGTGAGACCATGTGCTTTGGCTGTGGCGGCGATGAGGGTGTCTTTGACAGGAACCGTGAAGCCCCGTCGCCGCACATCGTCACGGAGCTCCGCCCACGCGATGGCAGTGTCGAGAGTCCAGTCCAAGCACAGGACATTGGCTCGCAGTTCGGTAAACCATTGCATCAGATCGCTTTGCTTCTTGCCCGCGTCGAGAGCCACGATGCCTTCCCAAATCTCGCCCATGACAACCGGGTCCACGACGATCTCCGCATCGTTCTTGGCGAGCCAGTCGATGACTCTCCTTTCGAAACGCGGTTTCGTCGGCTCCGAGAGGACGTTGGCATCGACGAGAAAGGTCATTCAATGAAGAGGTCCGGCGGTGTCAGCGTGGTCAACTCGGTGCGAGCAGGCTCAGAAAGCCAGCCCTTCACCGGGCAGTCCAGCAGCACATCCACGAGTCGGCGTTTGGGCCTGGCTTCCTCCGCTGCCACGCGGAGTTGATAGGCCCCTTTGCCGATGCGTTCGATCTCCCAGCGCTGGCCGGGCTGGATTGCGTCGGCTTCGCGGAAGACCGCAGGAATCTCAAGGAGTCCGTTGGCTGAGATGGTGGCTGTCATGCAGGCAAAGTAATCGGCTGGCCGTCATGAGTCAAACAGGGTGACGAGGGTTGGCATGCAGGGGATCACTGCATGCGGAAATCATCTCCCGGCCCGTTTTGTTCTCACTCCACGGCCTTCCGCAACTCCATCACCGTGCCCACAATGTGCTCCTCGGTCTTGTCACTCCAGCGCGTGGGGTGCGTGCCATAGATCATCGCGCCGCCGCCTTCGTAGCCGCCTTCCTGCCAGATGCGCAGGCTGGGGATGTAGGCCATGACGTCGTTGGTGTAGCCGCTGACCCACACGATCGAGTCTTTGATGTCCTGTTTGAGGCGTAGCGAGTAATCCACCACGACTTCACCGCCAAGCGTGACCCAGGTGAGGTCGTTGCCGAGGCGGACAACCTGCACGGGATAAGGATAGGTCGGTTTCAGCGGGCCTTCGTCGGCGATGCGCTGCAACACACGCGTGGCATGCGTGGACTTCCACTTGTCGGTTGATTTTTGTTCTTCGAGAAGCTGCTCTTTTGTCGGCAGCTTGTCATAAGCCAGCGGGATCTCGCGATACGCGGCGCGGATCGGGCCGACGAGGCGTTGCATGTTTGTCGTGAGCGCGGCTTCGACCGAGGTGGCGAGTGATTTGCCGTGCGTCTGCGCGAGGTCCATCGTGCGGCGCGGATACGGATTCTGATCGCCGCTGCAACCGTTCGCAAACATCGCCACAGCACCGGGATGGGCCTGTTCCAGCGCCTGCTGCGCGTAACCGGCATAGTCGCCGCTGAATTTCTGATGGCCAAGTGTCGTGCAGTGGCAGGCGTAGCCAAAGACAATCGCGATCTCTTTGCCTTCACCGCTTGTGGCCTTCAACACCGGCACGGTTTGATCCACGGGGCCGTTGGGATTCGGGAAATTGCTCCAGCCACCTTTGCCATCCGGCGTGCGGCGGTTCATCGAGACGCCGCAGCGGGCGGTGCTGTAATCGAGATGGGCGGGCACGGATTTCGTCAACGCCTCGCCAATCAAACGCACCAACGTGTCCTCCAACTTCACGGTGTATTCGGCGGCTTCTTTTTCACGCAGCGCCACATCATCCGCGCCGAAAATCCTGCTCGTGCGCAGCTCCGGTCCGCTATGCGTGTGCGAGGCGTTGATGGCGAGGTTTGCAGGATCCATCCCGTGCTCCTTCTTGACGCGCTCGGCCACGGCGAGGCGGAGATTTCTCGGCACACCGATCAAATCCATCGTCACGAGCGCAAATTTGGCTCCAACTTCATCGGTGAGCACGAATGCTTTGGCGAAAAGGTCCAGTTCCACGCCTTCCGACGGCTTCGTCCGCCCCGCATAGCCCGCCATCCACATGGATTTTTCTGGCGTGATCTTCGCTGAGGCCGCACCAGCCTTCCAGGCGGGCTTTTCAACCACCGGAGCAGCAGCGATGACAAACACAGCGAGAAGGGAAGGCAGCCAGAGTTTCATGGCGGAGGGTAAACACCAGCCCCCATGCTTCTTTCTTGTCGCGGCGTGTTTGAGCCGGGACGGTCCAAGGCTTGCCCCTCACCAAGCGCCCAGTAGAAGTTTGTTCAGGACATGAGATCGGCCAGCGTGACCTGCGCGAGAGTTTCAACGCGTTGCCATGCACCAGTGAAGTCGAGATGCCGCGTCATCGGCCCCGGCGCAACGATGCAGCGGATGCCAGCCGCCATCGCAGCGCGGAGACCGTTGAGCGAATCCTCAAAGATGACGGCCTCTTCGGGCTGCACGCCGAGTTTTTCGGCGGCGTGAAGGAAGAGGCTCGGATCGGGCTTCACCTTGCCGGTGTCATCGACGGTGGAGATGTGGTGGAAGTGATCGTGCAGGCCGAGCTGGTCCATCCATGAGTCGATCCACACACGCGGACTGCTGGAGGCGATGGCGATGCGCAGGCCGAGCGCATCGGCTTCTTGCAAGAGGTCCGCGACTCCGGGAAGAAGGTGCAAATGCTGGCGCAGCGCGCCTTCACGGGTCTTACGCTCGACTTCGACCGCTTCCCAGTCGAAGTCGCGACCCGTGAGTTGTTCAAGATCGCGTCGCGGGTCGTAGCTGGTGTTAAAATCGGTGCCAACGACCTGAGCGTAACGCTCCACAGGCAGTTCGTGACCGTGTTCGGCAAAAATTTCCCTCCAGGTGTGGTAACCGGTGCTTTCAGTGTCAACGATGAGGCCGTCGAAGTCGAAGATCACGGCGCGAATGGGTGGGGGCATACGGATGAATGCCGAAGGAATCGAAAGAAGCAAAAGATTCGAAAGCTGTGAAAGCCAGAAGATTATTTGGGGCCCTTTTTCGTTTCTTTCGGTCAAAATGATGTGGCAGCGTGCTTCGCGATGATCTGCCTGCAAAAACCGACACCCGAACGTCTGCGTCACTTGCTGGAGTCGTGGAGTGATGAGCCGCTGAGCTACACGACGCCGCTTCGCGATGGATTCATCGCCGATGAGCATCATGAGAGGCTAGGGAGTGGCGAGGAGACATGGCGGGAGGCATGCGAGGCGCTGGATGCGTGGCGGATGTTTCCAGCGTGGGCGGAGGTCAGCCGTCAAGCCATCAAAGGTCAAGAGGCCGGGCAGATCGTAGCGATGATGGTGCGCATCTGCGGGCTGTGGTGGGTGAATCCCTGTCGCATCCTGCGGCGCTGCGATTCGGAGCACACGCACGGCTTTGTGTATGGCACGCTGCCGGAGCATGCGGAGTGCGGCGAGGAGCAGTTTGTCATCGAGAGACGGCCGGATGGCAGCGTGTGGTATGTGATCCGCGCTTTTTCACATCCACGGCACTGGATGGCATGGCTTGGCTTTCCACTGGCGCGGTGGTGGCAGTGCCGGTTTGTGCGGGATTCGCAGCGGAGGATGCAAGAAGCCCTTCAACCATGAACCCAATGAAACCGAATTCCTGGATCAAACTGCTGATTTGGCTCGCGGTTGTCTGGATGCTGAAGGCACGAGCCATGGAGTCATCGTGGGTGGTGATTCTTCTGCTGTTTTCGCCGCTGTTGCTGATGCCATCTTGGTTTGGCGAATCGACAAGCTTGTGGCAGCGCAAACTTTATGGTGCGGCGGTGATTGTGCTGGCCGGATCGTTTCTGCGTGAACCGGGCTGGGAAGCAGCGCTGTTCGCGCTCCCGTGGCTAGTCGTGCGTTTGCTGGCAGCATGGGATGTGGTGATGGAGTGGCGAAAGAATCGCCAGCCATCGCTGCCAGAGGGCTGCATTCAGGCGGCGACTGTTTTTCCAGCCATCGGCGCGGCATGGATCGTGGCCCATCGAGCGAACTGGACGCCGTGGGGCTTTGATCCGCTCATCGTGTTGCTCACGGCAGCGCATTTTCATCACGCGGGCTTCACGCTGCCGCTGATGGCAGGGCTGAATGCAAAGGTGAATCCGGGGTGCTGGACACGGTTTTCGTGCGTGGCGATCTTGCTCGGCGTGCCGCTGGTGGCAGCGGGGATCACCTGCACGCATTTTGGCGTGCTGCCGTTCGTGGAACCGTTTGGCGTCACGGTTTTGGTGCTCGGAGCGCTCGGTGTGGCTGTTTCGCAGATTCAGCGTGGCTTGGAAAAGGAATGCAGAGCATGGGTGCGACTGGGCTTTGTCGTCTCGGGTGTTTCATTGCTCGCCGCGATGCTTTTGGCGCTCGGTTTCGGCCTTCGGTATGTTTTCCCGAATCTGGCGCTGACGATGCCGCAGATGTGGGCGATCCACGGGACGCTGAACGTGTTTGGCTTCGGCCTGTGCGGGATTCTGGCGTGGCGTGGTCGCGGTGCGACGTGATTCACTTTCGCAGGGCGCGTTTCATCACCACGAGCGCGTCTCCCGGCATGAGCATGGCGGTGGGGCTGGGATTCAAGTCGGTGCCGCCTTCTTTGCGCATGATGGCCACGGTAAGCAGGCGGCCAGCGGACTCTGCCTCGACCTCAGAAATGCGGCGTGGTCGGCTACGGGCGATGGGCACTCAGGCTGGGCGGAGCCTCTGCATGAGCGAAAGGCGTGCCAGAAGCTCCAGCGTGAACGATGCGGCGCAGCAAAGTTGTCCTCTCGCTCCGCGAGAGGAACTCGGCGCACCCAATCGCCACCGCGTGATCGCATTTCGCCGCCCCTGAGGAGCCGCGAGAGCCTCCCGCTCATCTCGGCGGAGCGAGATGGCTACTTTGCTGACGCGTGGTTTACGACCCAGCTTGTTGAAATGGCTGGATGCCGGGAGGCGTTTGGTTCACTCTCACACCTACCATGAAGCGCTTTTTTGCCATCCTCGCCCTCGTTTCCCTCGCCAGCTCCGCGTTTTCGGCGGACAAGAAATCCATCGTCATGATCGCCGGCAAGCCCTCGCACGGCCCTGGCCAGCACGAGCACAACGCGGGCATTCAGCTCCTCAAAAAATGCCTCGAACAAGGCGCGGCGGATCAGGTGGACATCAAATACCATCTCAACGGCGAGTGGCCCACGCAGGAAGAGCTGTCGAAGGCGGACACGGTGGTGATTTACTCCGACGGCGGTGGCGGACACCCGGCGCTGCAGGAAGGTCGGCTGGCGCAGCTCGACACCGAGATGAAGCGCGGCTGCGGCTTCCTCACCATCCACTACGCGGTGGAACCGACGATTGAGAAGGGCAACAAGGAGTTCATCGACTGGATGGGCGGCTGCTTTGAGATCAACTGGAGCGTGAATCCACACTGGGACGCGAATTTCAAAGAATTCCCCGCGCATCCGATCAGCGAGGGCGTGAAGCCCTTCGCCACGAACGACGAATGGTACTTCTACATGCGCTTCCGCAAGGGCATGGAAGGCGTGACGCCGATCCTGAGCGATGTGGCCCCGGATTCGACCATGAGCCGCCCAGACGGCCATCACAGCGGCAATCCCGCCGTGCGTGAGTCCGTGAAGAACAAGGAGAAGCAGCACGTCGCCTGGGCAGCGGAGCGTGCGGACGGCGGTCGCGGCTTTGGTTTCACTGGCGGCCACTTCCACAAAGGCTGGGCGAACAACGACCAGCGCAAGCTCGTGCTGAATGCGATCCTGTGGACCGCGAAGGCCAAGATCCCGGCGGATGGAGTTGCTTCGACCGTCACCGAGGAAGACATGGTAGCGAATCTCGACCTCAAGCCCGGCCAGGGGCTGCCAGAGAAGCAGAAGAAGGCGAAGTGACCTGGGTTGATGGTGATTCGCTGGTGGTTGATGGCCTGAGCCTGCACGCCTCGTGGCACGGATGACGGCCATGATTGGACCATCAACAATCAACCGCCCGCCCTCAACTCCTCGCACCCAAGCGAATGACCAACGCCGCGATGATCGTGCCAACGAGATTCGCGACGAGGTCCCACCCGGTGTTT
>JAJTDU010000095.1 GCA_021298725.1 Verrucomicrobiaceae bacterium
CTGCCGCCACGAGCGCCGTCGAACCCCGAATACGCTCAGTGGCTGCTGCGAGTGAGTGAGACGGCCATGGAGATCGAACCCGGGCAGAGTTTTGCGTTGCAACTGCTCCTGGCCGAGGCACCGCTCAAGCCGCCTGCGCTCGGAGATGACACGCTGCGTGAAAAGCATGCGATGTTCCTGGCCTGGGACTTCAATCTCGACGAACTGCGCCGACGCGGCTTCCGCGAAAAATTTTCCCAAGTGCTGGAACGCCGCCGCCCACATGAGGTCTCTTATCTGCGTGAGTTGGGCCTGCTGCACGAGCGCATGAAGGACGACCAGGCCGCGCTCTCCGCCTGGGAGCGCCTGCACGCCGCCTACGTCGCTAACGATCAAGCGGGCACCGATCTCGACATCGAAGCGGGCCTGCATCGCGGCCAGATTTTGCAGCGCCTCGGCCAGTCGCAGGCTGCGTTGAAAATCCTCCGTGAGGTGCCGCTGGCGGAGCCGCTCGATCCCGTGGCACAGGAGGTGCTGAAGCTGCGCTGCCAGATCGCCACCAGCACAGCGGATATGAATGAAACGCGTGAGCTGATGGCGCTGTGCGTTGAGCGCAAATCTCTGCAATGCGTGGTCGCGCTAGCGGGTGGGCTGCGTGCCAAAGACCGCGCCGCCGAGGCGCTGAGCCTGCTCACGCAGGCCGAGCGCACGCTCAAAGGTGACCATGAGCGCTTCACGCTGCGCCTGGAGCAGCTCAAGGTGCTGGCCAACGATCCTGCTTGGACGCCAGAGAGTGGCCGTGCGCAGATTGCTGCGCTGTTCCGCGTCACGACGCGGGATCGTGACACCCTCAAGGATTTGCACACCTGGCTGCAAGCCCAGGCGGCGGGTAAACAAGCCGCAAGGTGGACGACCATCCTGCGCACCGAGGCACGCGCAGGCACGGAACGCGCGCTGGCGGCGCTGGCGCTCAGCGCCTTCATGCAACATCTGCCTGCGGACGCGCATCGTGATTTCATCGCCGCCTGGCAGAAGGCTGAGGAGAAAGACCGCCAGTGCATCGAGTTCAGTGCGGAGGCCATGCTGGCTGGTGGTCGTGCAGACTGGGCCTGGGAAGCCTGTGAGACCGTCGCAGGCATTCCCACACTGCGTGAGCAGGGCCGCAAACTGCCGCTCTCTGTGCGCGTGGCTCACGCCTTGAACGACGAGGCTGCGGTGAGCGAGCTATTCTCCGAAACGCTGCGCCTGTCCTTTCCCGGAGGTGCGCAGACGATTGAGTGGGCACGCGCTTTGGAAGAAACGGGGCATGCCGGGCTTGCGCGTGAGTTGTTGGATGCTGCGCTGAAGCGTCTGGAGGGCACCACCTCGCTGCAACCCGAGCTGTATGCGGCCTATGCGCGGTTTCTCATCCGTCAGCGTGAGTTTGAGGCCGCCGAGGCCTTCCTCTTGCGCATGAGTTGGGCCATGCCCGCCGAGACGGCAAAACTCGTCTTTGAACTCCACCAAAGCTGGGGCAAACTGGCCGACGTCGAGCAGGAACTGACCAAATTCCGCCTGCCCGGCGCGGTGCGTAAAGAAGTGCTCTTTCTCACCCGCCAGACCTTGCCGCCCCCCATGCTCCAACCATGAACTCCACGTTTTCAGTGCTGATCTGCTCCGCGGTTGGCCTCATGCTGTGCCAGTGCTCTGGCACGGAGAAGGAGTCCAAGAAACTCTCCGAGATGAGCCTGGAGCAGCGCGCCATCCGCAAAGCAGACGACTCCCACCGCAGTCAGTACGAAAAGCATCTTACGGATCCCAAGATGTCGAAGGGGGGCGCTGGAAAGTTCTTTCAGAATCAGATGCACCACTCGAATAGCTTTAGCGGTGCCAATTCGTATGCCGGGCAGAAGCAGTTCAAGACGAACCAGAGCGCGTTTGGCAAATCGCGCTCCAAGGCGGGTGACATGACTTACTCCCTCGGTGATCGCCAGTCCTCCATGGCCGGGAGTTCGTTTAAGGCGGACCAGTCACGCTTCGGCAGCCAGCAGGCGCGTGAGGGTTCGTCCACCTTCCGTGGGGCTGGCGATTCATTCCGAACCAACTCCGCGCTCACCCGCTCCCAAAGCAGGTCCAGGCAGCCAAACATCATCGAAAATCTCGAAGCCACCTCGACCAACGACGGAGCCTACACTGAGGATCAAGTGCGCAGCTTGCTGCAACGCTGATTGCAGCGCTCGCGATGGATGCGCACTCGTGAGTGCGTATTCGCTGGATGAAACCCAGCCTGCTTTGTCTCCTTGCCCTTGTTTCGATCTCATTCTCCCAAGAATTACCGAAACTCGACCTTCCCGGCGTGCGCGAAGAGCCTGTGATGATCCCGATGCGCGATGGCGTGCGGCTTTCCGCCTACCTCTACCTTCCTGAAGGCAGTGGCCAATGGCCCGTCGTCTTCGAACAGCGCTACGCGGGCCTCACCAGCGCCGGAACACGCAAAAACTCCGCCGATCTCGCCCGCCGTGGCTACGTCGTGGCGATGGTGAATTTTCGCGGCTCACAGCTCAGTGAGGGAAAATACGTCGGCTATCGTGCTCTGGCCTGGGGCGAGCAGAAAGACGGCTATGACACCTGCGAATGGCTGGCGAAGCAAGCGTGGAGCACGGGCAAGGTCGGCACCTTTGGCAGTTCGCAGGGCGGTTTCGCACAAAACTTCCTCGCCGTCACGCAACCGCCGTCATTGAAGTGCCAGTACATGGTCGATACTGGTTTGAGCCTGTTCCAGGAAGGCTATCGCATCGGCGGCGTCACACGTCCGGGCCGCTTCGCCGACTTCGGCGCGAACTGCCGCGTTCCCTCCGACAATGCCGACCTGCTGCGCGAATGGGACCAGCATCCCGACTATGACGACTACTGGCGTGCCGAGGACTGCACGCTGCATTTCGACAAGATGAACGTCCCGTGCTTCACCATCGGCAGTTGGTATGATTTCATGGTGCAGGGCAGCGTGCAGAGCTTCATCGGCCGCAAAGCGAACGCGCCGCAGCAGCTTCTGCTCGGCCCCTGGCTGCATGGCCGCCTCAACAAAGGCAGCAAAGTCGGCGAACTCGTCTATCCCGACAACGCCACCTGGCCCGAGGTCGAACACATGGTGCGCTGGTTTGATCACTGGCTCAAAGGCATCGACAACGGCGTCGAAAAAGAGCCCGCTGTCCGCTACTACGTCATGGGTGCGGTCGGCGAGGCAAACGCGCCCGGCAACGTTTGGCGCGAGACCAAGGACTGGCCGCCTCAGGTCGAAAAAACCAGCTTCTACCTCCACGACGGCGCTGCTTTGAAATCCGACGCGCCTTCTGCGGCGAACAGCGGCACCAGCTACGACAGCGATCCGCTCAAACCGATGGAAATGCCCGGCCGCGCCTTCCTCGGCGCGAAAGATGGCCAGCCTTTCGAAAAACAAAAAGACGTTCGCACCTGGAGTACCGAGCCATTGACCAAGCCACTTGAAATCACTGGCGGAATCGAGGCTGAGCTGTGGGTGAAGTCCACCGTGGCTGATACCGACTTCATCCTCCGCGTCTCCGATGTCTATCCCGATGGCCGCAGCATGGTGCTCATGGATTACCCGCTGCGTGCGCGTTATCGCGAAGGCTTCGATCATCAGAAACTCCTCACCCCTGGCGAACCTGCGAAGCTCAAGTGGCACATCGGCTGGACCAGCATCATTCTCAACGCGGGCCACTGCCTCCGCATCACTGTCTCCAGCACCGGCGCACCGTTGTATGAGCCGAACAATCAAACCGGCGGCCCCCAAACCCTCGATTGGATGAAGGAAACCAAACCCGGTACGCACACCATCCTGCACGAGAAAGCGCACGCCTCACGGGTGCTGCTGCCAGTACAGTAGCCATCTCGCTCCGCGAGATGAGCAGAGCGCGTCCCTTCTCTCCCATCGCCCTCTGACTCGGTTGGTTTTCGCTTTTCGTGAACACTTTGTTCCTCTCGCGGACGAGAGGACTACTTTGCTTCGCCACTTCGCCTGCTTTTTACCTGGCAAACCCGTTTCCTTTTGCGAACGACATCGCTACTTCACTCTCATGCGCATCCTCCATACCGCAGACTGGCATCTCGGCGCTCGACTCGTCGAGCGTGACCGCCTGCCGGAGCACGCCGCCTTCCTCGATTGGCTCATCGACACGCTGCGTGCCGAGAAAATCGACGCGCTGCTCGTCAGCGGCGATGTCTTCGACGCCGCCAACCCGCCGCAGGATGCCGTCGCGCTCTACTTCGACTTTTTGAAGCGACTCGCCGATCTCAAAACGGTGAAGGCCGTCATCACCGGCGGCAACCACGTCTCCGCCTCCCACCGCAACGCGCCGCGTGAACTGCTGAAGCGCTTCGATGTGCATGTCTTCGGCCACGCGGGTGAAAACAACGTCGTCGATCTTGGTGGAGCCGTTGTGGCTGCCGTGCCGTTTTTACGCGAGCGCGATCTCCGCCAGGCCACCGCCGGTGAAACCATCACCGCCGTGCACGAGCAGGTCCGCGCCGCCATCCGCGCCCACTACGCCACGCAGCTCGCCGCGTGCCGCGACCTTGCGCAGGGCCGTCTCGTCATCGCCATGGGCCACCTCACTGTCCTCGGTGCCACCACCAGCGACAGCGAACGCGACATCCACATCGGCAACCTCGGCGCCGTCGGAGCGGACCTCTTCAACGGCTTCGACTACACCGCCCTCGGCCATCTGCATCGTCCGCAAAAAGTCGCCGGCATCGAAACCATCCGCTACAGCGGATCCCCCGTCGCACTCAGCTTCTCCGAAGCCGCCGATGCGAAATCCGTCGTCATCCTCGACCTTCAAAACCATTCTCCTGCCCCCATTCTTCTGCCTACCAAGGCATTAGATAGGCAAGAGAATGGGGGCAGGAGAATAGAGATTCAGACTCTGCCCATCCCCACCTCCCGCCAGCTCATCCGCGTGAAGGCCGCGCGTGCCACGCTAGCCGCCGATCTAGCCAACGTGCCTGCCGGAGTCTGGGTCGAGATCACGGTGAAGCTCGACGCCCCCGAGTCCGATCTCGACCGCCAAGTGCGCGAAGCCGCCGCCGGTCGTTTTGAGGTCCTCAAAGTCCTCGCTGACCTCCCCACCACCGCCGCCACTCCCTGGCAACCCAACGGCCCCGCCCTTCACGATCTGCAGCCCCGCGATGTCTTCCGCGAACTCCTCCAGGAAAAGCAGCTCCCCAGCGAAGAGCTCAGCGCCGCGTTTGATGAGCTGCTGGCATTGAGGGAGGCTAAATCCATTGCCTAGCTTCTGCTGAGAAACGAAACATCCGACCGACAAAATCTTCGCAGAGAATTTTTTTGCCAGGATGAATGGGCTGGTGCTTTTTCAGAGTGACTCATGGCCACGCACTCAACTCAAGAGCGGCCACATCTATCAATCGTCCTCTTCCCATTCTTCCATCAGCCGGGCGAGTTTGCGCTTGATGCTGACTTTGGCGACGGCGTTGAGGCGGTCGATGAATAGGATGCCGTTGAGGTGGTCGATCTCGTGCTGGAAGGCGCGAGCGAGCAGGCCATCGCTCTCGACGGTGACGGTTTTTCCGTCGAGGTCGGTGTAGCTGACCTTGATCTTGCTGGAGCGGCGGATGTCGCCGCGCAGGCGGGGGAAACTGAGGCAGCCCTCTTCGCCGATTTCCTTGTCGCTGCCGAGTTCGAGCTGCGGATTGATCAAAACGATGGGCATGTGCTTCACCATCTCGACTTTCTCGCCGTTGACCTTCATGAAGGTGAGGCAGTCGGGATTGTGGGAGACGTCGATGACCGCCAACTGCAGGTCCACGGCGATCTGGGGGGCCGCCAGACCGACGCCGTTGGCCTCGCGCATGGTTTCGAGCATGTCGGCGGCGAGAGTGCGGATTTCGGGTGTGATTTCTCCCACGTTGCGGCATTTGGCACGGAGCACGGGGTCGGGGTAGCGGACGATTTTGCGGACCATGCCTGCCTTTATCACCGGCTTCTGCCGCGCTCAAGCGCGGGAGTGGTTTTGTCCTTGCCAAAAGGAGGCCGACTTCCTAGCCTCGCGGCCACTTATGACCGACACTGCCGCCCAATCATCCATCAAGATCAAGCTGTTCCTCATGATGATCCTCGAGATCGCCATCTGGGGGGCGTGGCAGATCAAAATCTTCTCCTACATGGGCATGCTGGGCTTCAATCCTGACCAGCAATGGCTGGTGGGCAGCTCTTTTGGCATCGCGTCTATCGTGGGCATCTTCTTCAGCAACCAGTTCGCCGACCGCAACTTCTCCGCCGAGCGTTTCCTGGCCTTCAGCCACGTCGTGGGCGGTGTCGCGCTGGTGGCGACGGCGTTTCAGACCCAATTCTGGCCGTTTTTCGCCTGCTTCGTGACTTACTGCCTGCTCTACGTGCCGACGATCTCGGTGACGAATTCGCTGGCCTTCGCGAACCTCAAAGACCCTGCGAAGGATTTCGGCTTTGTGCGCATGGGCGGCACCATCGGCTGGATCGTGGTGAGTTGGCCTTTCATCTTCTTGCTCAGCGAGAAGGCGGGCGTGGATGAAACCAAGTGGGTGTTCATCGTGGCGGGCATTATTTCGTTCGTGCTGGCGGCTTTTAGCCTGACGCTGCCGCACACCCCCCCGCGCAAAGCGGCGGCGGAGGAGGACAAGGTGGCCTGGCTCAAGGCGCTCAAGCTGCTGAAAAATCCCTTCGTGCTGGTGCTCTTCATTGTGACCTTTATCGACTCGACCATTCACAATGGCTATTTTGTGGTGATCGACGGCTTCCTGCAAAAAGTCGGCATCTCAGCCAACATGAGCATGGTGGTCAGCAGCATCGGCCAAGTAGCGGAAATTGTGACGATGCTCATCCTCGGCGCAGTGCTCAAGAAGCTCGGCTGGAAGACCACTCTGATCCTTGGCATCTGCGGTCACGCGGCCCGCTTTGGCATCTTCGCTTTCTTCGGCACGCCTGAGAACCAGTGGCTCATCATTGCCGTCCAGGTGCTGCACGGCATCTGCTATGCCTTCTTCTTCGTGACGGTTTACATTTTCGTGGACGCCGTATTTCCGAAGGACATCCGCTCTAGCGCCCAGGGACTGTTTAACCTGCTCATCCTCGGTGTGGGTATGGTGGTGGCGAGCAAGATTTTCCCGCAACTCTTGGCGCACTACACCACCGACGGCGTGGTTGATTACAAGCAGCTCTTCCTCGTGCCTTCTGGCATGGCACTGGCTGGCATCATGCTGCTGGCGCTGTTCTTCCGCCCGCCGACGCACGGGCCGGAAGGCGAAGTGAAGCATTGATCAAAATGCAGCGCACGGCTTGAGCGTGGAGGTTCCACGCTTTAGTCTGGCGGATGAACCCACCTGGACTCGACCATCTTCTCACCTGCCTGCGCTTTCCCTCTGTTTCCACTGACTCGACACGCAATGCTGATGTGCGTGCGTGCGCCGAGTGGCTGCTGGGCAAAGTGCGTGAGATGGGTCTGACGGGTGAGCTGCATGAGACGCCTGGCCATCCGGTGTTGCTGGCGAAAAACAAGCACATTGCCGGTCGGCGCACAGTGCTGCTGTATGCGCATTATGATGTGCAGCCGGCGGAGCCGCTGGGAGAGTGGAAAACGCCCGCCTTCGAGCCGACGATCCGTGATGGCCGCATTTTTTGCCGTGGTGCCACGGACAACAAAGGTCAGCTCATGGCGCACATGCAGGGATTGGCCGAAACGCTGGCAAAGCATGCCGATCTGCCGGTGAATTTGACGTTGCTGTTTGAAGGCGAGGAGGAAATCGGCAGCCCGAACTTGAAGCCGTTTCTCGAACAGCATCGCGACGAATTGAAGTGTGATGTGGTGGCGATTTCTGACACTGGGATGGTCGCTCCAGGCGTGGGTACGTTCACTTACGGTTTGCGTGGCATCGCGTGCATGGAAGCGAAGGTGCACGGCCCGGCGATCGACCTGCACAGCGGCATTTTCGGCGGTGCGGTGGCAAATCCGGTCACGGCGGTCGCGCGATTGAGCGCCACACTGCATGATGCGGCAGGCCGCGTCATGATCGACGGATTCTACGAGGGTGTGCGGCCCATCGCGGACTGGGAGCGCACGGCCTGGGCCGCGCTCGGAGATGGCGATGCCGAAATGCTCGAACTCACCGGATCATCCGCGTTGTTTGGCGAGCCTGGGTACACGGAGCGTGAACGCCGCTGGGCACGTCCTACGGCAGAAGTGAACGGCATCGGCGGCGGATACCAGGGCGAAGGCTCGAAGACGGTGATCGGCCGCGAAGCCTTCGTGAAGCTCTCCTTCCGTCTCGTGCCGGATCAAAATCCCGATGTCATTTTGAAGCGTGCCGAGGCACATCTGCGCAAACATCTGCCTCAAGGCGTGCGGCTTGAAATCAAGCTCGGGCACACAGGTATGCCGTATCTGATGGACCCGCATTCCACGCTCGGCACGGCGGCGCAGCGTGCGCTGAAGAAGGTGTTTGGTGACAAGGTCGCGCTCATTCGTGAAGGCGGTAGTATTCCCATCGTGCAGGCCTTTAAAGACGTGCTGCAGGCCGACACGCTGCTGCTCGGACTCGCGCTGCCGGATTGTCAGGCACATGCGCCGAATGAGAACTTCCCCATCGCGAATTTCGAAGCGGGCGTGCGTTTAAGCCGTGAGGCGTTTGTTTGAGCCGTCGTGCTTCAAACAACCAACACGCACTCACCACATGAAACTCAAAAAATCACTCATCTACGGCCTCGGAATCTTGTGCCTGACCTGCTTCGCCAGTGCTCAGGAAGGCGAACGCAAAGGTCCGCTTCCTGAAGGCGGTCAGCCCGGCAGGCCTTCCGGAGGCCCACAACAAGGAGGCGGCGATCCTGGCGCACGTCTCGCCGAATTCATCAAACGCGCCGACGCCGATGGTGATGGCAAAATCAGCAAAGAAGAATTCACCGGCATGGGCCGCAAGGAAAGCGAGGAGCGCTTTGGCAAAATGGACGCCAACAGCGACGGTTTTGTTGATCAGGACGAGATCGGCAAGATCTCCCAAATGATGCGCCGTGGTGCTGAAGGGCAGGGGATGCGCCGCCCAGAAGGCGGCCCTCAAGGTGGTGGTGAGGGCGGATTCCGTCGTCCCCCAGGCGGTGAAGGCGATAAACCGAAAGGCTCTCCAGAAGGAGACCGTCCACGCGGTTCTCCAGATGGCGCAGGTCGTCCTGGTGGTCAAGGCGGCCCCGAAGGCAGTCGTCCCGGCATGGGCATGTTGGGTGATCCCAAGGAAATGTTCAAACGCATGGACTCTGACGCCAATGGCAGCGTCTCCGAAGAGGAATACATCAAGGCCACGGAGAAGTTGCGTGAGATGATGCGCAGTCGCGGTGGCCAACCTGGGCAACCCGGTCAGCCTGGCCAAGGTGGTGGTTTCCGTCGTCCAGAAGGTGGTCCCCCTGCCGGCGGTGGTGAAGGCGGCTTCCGTCGTCCCCCCACGGAAGGCGACGCGCCGAAACCTGAAGGTGACAAGCCGAAAGACCCGGCCTGATCCATTCAGCATCGAGTTCTTAAATGACATCGCGGGGTGGCCGAAAGGCCATCCCGCTTTTGTTGGCAGCCGTTCGATTGACGGCGGGGCTTGTGATGCGCCGAGAGAGGTTTATGGATGAGGTATGGGTGCAGTCGCCAACGTCAGCCTCAACAACGGAATTCGCCGCCTTAGGCAGTTGTTTCGCTGGGTGCTGCTCGCACGTTTGGCAATTGGCGCGGCAGTGACATCATCGCTAGCGCTAGCACAGGAGGCCCCGGTTGCAGGGTTTGTGCCGGGCACTGACTCGCGTTCGGATGTGAAGCCCTTCTATTTTGCGGTACCGGCTCCACGCGGACAGATCCTGGACCGCCAAGGACGTCCGCTGGCGCAAAACACCACGCTGAGCCGCTTGCAACTGACGGTGCCGGCTGCGCAGCGGAGCACGCTGGAAACGTACACCGCCTGGCTAGAAAAAGCCCTCGTCGAACTCAGCCAGGATGCGCCTGCGGCCCGCATGCCGACCGCTGATCAGTTGAAACGTCATTTTGAAGACCGTCGCGAACTGCCCGTGACCGTGAGTGATGCGCTGCCGATAGAAGTGGTCTTTGACGCAAAAAAAACCCGCATGCCAATGTGCGCACGGAGTATGTGCGGCATTATCTGCAGGGAGACATGGCGGCGCATCTCCTGGGCTACATCTCATCGGAGGGTGCTCCGCCTGCCGGTCCCATTTTGCGCGGCGAGCCGCTCTGGCAGCGCACGAGCGGTGCGGCGGGGCTGGAGGCGGCTTTTAATCAGCAGCTTACGGGTACGGATGGCACGCTGTGCGTCATGATGTCCGAGGCTGGCGCCGTC
>JAJTDU010000096.1 GCA_021298725.1 Verrucomicrobiaceae bacterium
GCGGGAGCATCCATGCGGCTGCCGTACCAGCGTGAAAAAGCGGCGCGTTTCACCAGCGCATGCAGAGGCAGGGCACCGAGCGGGCTTTCATAGGTGAAGCGCAAAAAGCCCTCCCCATACACCGCCTCGGTCTCGATGCGCTGGGTCAGGCGGTTGAAAAAAGTGATTGGGGCGGCAGGCATGACGGTTATTCACATAGCTTCAGGCTAAGAAAACGCTACACGAACAAAACTGGCGACAACGGCGATTCCGGGCATAGTCGCGGCCCCTTCCAGACTGACCGTATGACCGAAACCGAAGCCAGCACCGACAACCAGCCGCAACTCAACAGCGGGCTGGTGGACCTTTCCGATCTGAAATTGATGCCTGCATGGGTGGGCGAATTCGGAAAAGAAGACAAGATCAAGCAGCGCTACGCCGACGCGGAGGACCGTCCGCAACGCGGAGGCCGTGATGATCGGCGCGGGGGTGGCGGTGGTTTTGGCGATCGTGGCCGCAGTGGCGGACCTCCGCCGCGTCGTGATGGCCCGGGCGGCCCACGTCCAGCCGGTGGCGGCGGATTCCGCCCGCGTGGTGAAGGCGGCCCCCCACGCCGTGATGGGGATGACCGACGCGGTCCGCCACGTCGTTTTGGAGATCGTGACCGTAGTGCCCCGCCGCAACGTGAGTGGGCAGAGATCCCCAAGGACGTGCAAATCACGATTTTCCCAGAAGACAAGGCGGTGGACGCGCTGGCCGCGCATGTGCGCCAGACCGGCCACGCCTTCAGCATGTTTGATGCCTCGCGTCTCGTGCTGGCAGGTGGAGACCGCTTCATGGTGCGCTTCCGCTGCGCGGAAGAGCGGCCCAGTGGGTTCTACCATGTCCCAGCGGACGGCAGCCTCTTTCTCACGCGTGACGAAGCGCTGAATCATGTCTGAGCTTGAGGCACCGAAGGGCGAGTTCGCCTCCGTGGCGGTGTGCGGCTTCAGCGGCGAGATCATCGCCCCGCCGAGCCATCACAGCTATCAAACCGGCGTCATCCGCCTGCATCGCGAGCGTTTTTCCAACATGTCCCTGGAGGACTACAAGCGCCGCATCCGCGTGGAAGCGAATCCTGAGCTCGTCGCCAAATGGAAAGAAAACATGAGCAAAGGCCGCCGCTGGGTGTGCCTGAAGGGCGAGGTAGCGGAAGGCAGCGAACCCGTGGCGCTAAACTCCCGCGCCGACATGGAAGCGCATTTCCGCCGCACTTTCGGCAACGACGCAGTCATCGAAGTGCGTGACGCCTCGGTGCAGGGCAACGTGGACAAGCAGAAGCTTGCGCACGTGTTCTTCATCATGCTGCGCCAATCGGTGGACGCCGCACGGAAGCATCTCTTTGAAATCTCACAGAAGCTCGGAGCCGGTCTCGAACGCCGTGGCCTGAAGCTCTTCAAGCGCCGTGCAGGCAAGCAATTCGTGAGCCGCGTGAAGCCACGCGCCGTCGAAAACGGCATGGTCTTCTCTGACCGTCTGGCGGACATCGTGGAAATTTTGAAGAAGAACCACGGCCTAACGATGCAGGCACTCGTCGAAGCCATCATGCCTTCACCACCGCCGATGGATGGTGCTGATCCCAAAGCGCCGAGACAGCCGACGGAGGCGCAGCTCGGCGTCATCAAGGACATCCGCTGGCTGGCGAACGAAGGCTACGTCATCGAATACAGCGACGGCATGGTCTTCCTCGGCGTGCAGGGTGAGTCCCCACAGACCCCAGCTGCGAAGAAAGGCAAAGCCGCTGCTGAAACCGCCAAAGCGGAAGAGTCTGCGCCTGAAACGACCACCGAAGTCGTCGAAGAAGCCGCTGCTGAGGCTGAAGAGCCGGTGAAGGATGAAGCGGAAGAAACTCCGACCGCTGAAACCACGGCTGAGATTCTGGCAGAGCCACCGACAGAAGAGACTTCGAGTGAAGAAGTCACTCCTGCGACTGAGGAGCCGGTGCAGGAAGAGGTCGAGGATTCTACCGCCGCTGAAACCACCCCAGACGCTGCGGAAGAGACTGTGGCACCTGCCACTGAGCTAGAGGAGAAAAAAGAAGACGTGGCCTGATCGTCATGAAGCTGCCTTCCCTTCTGCTCGCCGTCGTTTTCAGCGTGTGGTCTGCAGGCAGCCTCCAGGCCGCACGCCCGATCCTTTGCTGTGATTACGGTGGTGGACGTGTCACCATCCTCTCCGCCACAGGTGAAATTCAATGGCAGGTGGAAGCCAAAAATCCGCAGGATTGCTGGCAGATGCCGAACGGAAACATCCTCTTCGCCTATGTGGGCGGTGCCAAGGAAGTGACGCGGGATCAGAAAATCGTCTGGGAATACAAGGCTCCCAAAAAAGTCGAGTGCCACGCCTGCCAACCGCTGCCGGATGGCAACGTGCTGATCGTGGAGTGCGGCACCAGCCGCATCATTGAGGTCGATCGCGCGGGCAAGATCGCCAAGGAGATCAAACTCGTCACCGCCGCCTCCGTGAAGCTCCACAATCAGTTCCGCGGCACCCGCAAGACAGCTGACGGCCACTACTTCGTCTGCTTCAAAGGCGAAGGCAAAATCGTCGAACTTGATGCCGACGGCCAAGTGCTGCGCGAAGTGCCGGTGGCTGGAGATCCGCATGCAGTCGTCCCCTTGCCGAATAAAAACCTGCTCATCACCTGCGGCGACGGCCACAAAGTGGTGGAAGTCGATCCTGCGGGCAAAACCGTGTGGGAACTCCATGAAAACGACCTTCCCGGCAACACGCTGCGTCTCATGGCCGGCTGCCACCGGCTGCCGAATGGCAACACGATCTTCGCCAACTACCTCGGTCACGGTCACCTCGGCGAGCAGCCGCAGTTCTTCGAGATCACGCCTGACAAGAAAGTGGTCTGGACCTTCGAGGACCAGGGGCGCTTCAAAACGATCAATCAGATCATGGCGCTGGATGACCGAGGTGATGTGACCCAGGGCGAAGTGCTACGCTGAGCACTCAGCTGCCTTTTTGCACAGCCCACAGCATCTTCACCGCCTGCACGGCGGCCTTCACGTGGTGAACGCGGAAGATCTGCGCCCCACGGCTCATGCCAGCGGAGATGCAGGCGACGGTTCCCGGATCTCGTTCCAGTGCTGGCACCCCGAGCACATCGCCGATGACCGTTTTGCGTGAGACGGGCAGCAACACCGGCCGGCCGAAGCGGTGAAGCCGCTCCAATTCGCGGTAGATCATCAGGTTATCATCCCGCTGCTTCGCGAAGTCGATGCCGGGATCGAGAAGGATGTTCTCACGTGGCAGACCGACGCTTTCTGCCATCACGAGGCGTTGCTCGAAGAAATGATCCAGCGTGGCCATGATGTCGTCATGCTTCACATGCGTGTGCGGCACCTTCGGCTGGCCGATGCTGTGCATGATGAGCAGCGCCGCGTTGTGCTCGGCGCAGAGCTTCGCATTGAAGGCGTCCGGCAGGCCGCTGATGTCATTGATGATGTCCCCGCCCTGCGGCAGCACCTCGGCGATGACATCGCTGCGCCAGGTGTTGATGGAAAGCAGCGGCGAATTGAAGTGCGCCTTCAGTTCCGGCCACTTCGCGATGAACGGCAGCAGACGCTCGATCTCCTCTCTCACGCTGATCGCTCCGCGGTTCGTGCGGGCGCTCTCCGCGCCGATGTCGATGATGTCCGCGCCTTCCCGAAGCTGCTGCTCCGCCTGCGCGAAGGCCTGCGCGGGGTCGAGCGTGCCATCCCCGCAAAACGAGTCGTCGTTGATGTTCACGATCCCCATCACCAGCGGGCGGCGGGGAAACTCGATGACATGCTGGCGGGCGCGGAGGATCATGGGAATAGCGACTTGCGCCATTCCTGCGCCGCGTCAGCCCGGGTGCAAGGAGTTCTCTTGAAGCCGTTCCCAGTCTGGACCTTTCGAGGCACTCGCTCGCTCCTGGCTAACTTCGGCGGACGACCAGAAACTCAGAAAAGCTCCAGCAGATTCTTTCAGAAGCCAATCTGCTGGAAGTTACACTCTGTCCCACCATCAAGCGTTCATGAGTTCAGGTGCTCCTGAGAAAGATGCCTCACGTTCAGAAAAGAACTCCGTGAGTTTTTCTCAGCGGTGTCCATTCAGGAAGGCTCGTGGCGCGCGGACCTCCGAGTCCGCAGCGGGTCGTGCGCGGTTACAGCATGGAAGTCCTCTTCCACACCGCCAGCAGGATGAGCAGCCTCAAGTGTGGCGGCAGTGGGTTGGACGAAAAGAGTGCTGCGGGCTCGGAGGCCCGCACTCCTTAGGCTTCAGCTCGCACATAGGTCCAGGGCCAGGCCTTCCAGTCGGCCACTAGGCCGGCTTTCACAGGATTGTGCCGGATGTAGCGGATCGTGCGTTCCTCGTGCTCCGCATCACGCATGTAGGTGTCCCAGTAATCCGCCTGCCAGAAAGGGCCGGTGCGTCCCAGGAGCGTGTTCGCCTGGCGGGCCGTGAATTGTTTCCAGCTCCGCACGATCTCCGCCATCGGCACCTCATTGGCTTCAAACAGCACATGCGCATGATTCGGCATGATCGTCCAGGCCAGCAGCCGGTAGCGGCTGCCATCAAAATGTCGAAACGCCGACGCCACGATCTGCGCCACACGCTCGTCCTTCAGATAGCAGGCTCCATGACCGAGATCCAACCAGGCTTCGATCTGCGTGCGGCGCTCGCGATCGTCTTCGATGGCGAGCAGCTTCTCCCACACCTCGCGCAGCTCGGCGGGCACGCTATCCGCCAGTCGAAAGGTCACAAACTGCGTCAGGCCGGGTTCATCGCGATGCGGGACATAACCGCGCTCGTTCCAGCCATGAAACCCAGCCATCTGCTCCTCCCGCGTCAGCTTGGCCGACACCTGCCGCTGCCGTTCTACCACCCGCCGCACCTCGGAGCGATGCGGTGGCCCGGCGCGGCGCGGTTTCGGCGGCTGGCTCATGCCGCGATGAAACAAACTCCCCGATCAAGTCGCAAGCAAAAAGACGCGTCCTGTCAACAATGCGCCCCCGGCGCGCGGACCTCCGAGTCCGCAGCGGGTCGTGCGCGGTGGCCGCGTGGAAGTCCTCTTCCACACCGCCAGCTGGATGAGCAGCCTCAGTCTAGCGGCAGTTGGTTGGACGAAAAGAGCGCTGCGGGCTTGCGGAGTGCTGCGGGCTCGGAGGCCCGCGCTCCTAGGCCTAAACCGCCCACCCTCCTGCCGCGCTCGGCCCAGCGTCAGGAGGCTTTCCAAGAACTCCTGCAAATCGGTCGCCTTCCGCGGTGTCTACTCAGGGGTGATCCGAGATGGCGAAGGCCAGGGAAAGGGCTGGGGCGTGGATTCCGCAGTTTTAAGGCCGTTCACAGAGCGACTGGGGGCTTCCCGCACAGGCTGGCAGCCTGTTTCACGAGGCGGGGGGAGGCTGTTTAGGCAGCGCGGAGGTCTGCGGGCAACGGCACGCTCTTCCGCTGACGTTTTTCAAACTGCACGGTCGTTGTGTAGCCGATACCGCGAACGAGGTCGAGCGCCTTGTCAAAGTCCACACCGACGTCGGTGGGCACATGGGCGTCTGAATTGATCACGATGGGGACTTTCGCAGCGAAGGCCATCTCCAGCATCTCCCGCGCGGGGTAGATCTCGCGCACGTCTTTGCGCAGGCCGGCGGTGCTGACTTCGAGGATGCCGTTCGTGTCCACCAAAGCCTGAATCACCGGCTCGTAGTAGCGGCGCAAGTCTCCTTCCGGGCGCAGACCGAAGCGTTTGGCGAGATCGGGGTGCGCGTGGAAGTCGAACTGCCGTGTGCGGATCATCTGCTCGTAGAGTTTCCAGTACATGCCCCACATGTGCTCGATGTCGGTGGCGGATTTCCAGCGGGAGACGTGCTTCGGATCGTCCACGGCAATGCCGTCGTGGATGTAATGCACGCTGCCGATGAGGTAGTCCCAGTCGGCCATGGCGGCGGTCTCGTCGATCCACTTCTGGTAGCCCTCGATGTGGTCGCACTCGAGGGCGAGGCGGATGGGGAAGTCCGGCAGCGCCTCGCGGGCCTCCTGCACGAGCTCAAAGTAGCGGGGCAGGTCGGAGAGCGGCATGCGCCAGTCGTCGTAGTGCGCTGGCATGGGGTTGTGGTCCGACAGGCCGATCTCCGCGAGTCCGATCTTCTGCGCATGCCGCGCATAATCGACCGGATTCCCCTCAGCATGCAGGCAGAGGGGGGTGTGCGTGTGGTAGTCAGTGAGCATGATTCACCAAGCATCTCAGACCGATTCTGCCAACTTCAAATCACGCCAGAGAGTTCACTTCCAGGGCTGCTGATACAAGTGGCGGACTTCTTCGGGCGAGAGCGCCCGAGCGTAAAGCCGGACGTCGTCGATGTGGACGTCGAAGTTCTGCCAGCCGCCGTTGATGTAGAGGCGCATGGTGCGGGTGCGCTCATTCATCTTGTCCATTTTTGCTCACTTTGATCTCAAATAACAATAAACATGCAGCGGCGGTGACAGGAAGCTTGATGCGGTTACCAACCCCTGCCACTGAGAACGATGCCCGCCCCCAAAGCCTTCATCTTCGACCTCGACGGCACTTTGATCGACTCGCTCGCAGACATCGCGGAGTCGATCAACCGGATGCTGGATGCGCGCGGCTACCCGCGCTGCCAACAAGAAGTGTTCAAGCAGATGGTGGGGGATGGCATGGAGAAACTCGTGGAACGGGCGCTGCCGCCAGACGCGAGGAACGAGGCGCTGATCAAGGTTTGCGTGGAAGAATACCGGGCGCATTACGACACGCTCTGGAATGCGCAGACGCGACCGTATCCCGGCATCGTGGAGATGCTGAAGACATTGCAAGCGCGTGGAATGAAGCTGGGCGTGATCTCGAACAAGGCGCACCGCTTCACGGTGCCGATGACGGAGCATTTTTTTGGTGCGGACGTGTTTGATCACATCCTGGGCCAGCGCACGGAGGTGCCGCGCAAGCCAGCGCCTGATGGTGCGCATGAAATGGCGACGTTTCTGGGCCTGAGGACGGATGAAATGGCCTATGTGGGGGATTCGGGCATCGACATGCAGTTTGCGCAAAGCAGCGGCATGCGGGCGGTCGGTGTGCGCTGGGGATTCCGCAGCGAGGCGGAGCTGATCGAGTGCGGAGCGGATGTGCTTCTTTCTTCACCGGCGGAATTGTTCAATCTGGGCTGAAAAGATTGTCCCACCAGCGACTTGAGGGGATGTGGCAGTCCCCTTAGAATCCGCGACTGTGAAATCAAACCTTCCCCTCACCCTGACACGCGCCACCCTGCTCATTGGCGCGGTGCTGCTGGCCTCCTGCCAGAATGTACAAAAAAAGCCGCCGGCTCCGCCGCCAGAACCGGTGAAGGAAGTGTGGAAGTATCCGGGCGAGTGGACCGGTGGTGACAAGGCGATCACCCACATCCGCATCAATGTGGATACGCAGCGCGCCACGCTTTACCACGGTGACGAAGTCGTCGGGTGGACGTATGTGGCCAGCGGCATCATCAGCTACCCGACGCCGACGGGCGAGTTCAAAATCCTGGAGAAGGTGAAGGACAAGGTCTCCAACCTCTACGGCAAGGGCTATGACGTCGGTGGCAAGCTGGTGAACTCTGATTTCAAGCAGGGGCGTGATGTGCTGCCCGCAGGTGGTAAATTTATCGCTGCGCCGATGAAATACTTCATGCGCCTCACCGGAGACGGCGTGGGCATGCACATCGGCCTGATTTCAAAGCCTGGCCGCCGTGCCTCGCACGGCTGCATCCGCCTGCCTTCGAAGATGGCCCCCATCTTGTTTGCCCACACTTCCGTGGGCACGCCAGTATCGATCACCGGCAACGGCCCAGATTATAAAACGTATCTGGCTCAGTCCGCCGCGAAGGCCAAGGACAACGCTGCGAAATACGCCGCGGCCAAGAAGAAGCTAGAGGATGCAGCGGCGGCGGCGACTGCTGCCACTTCGCTGGCTCCTGATGATCCTAACGGCCCCACTCCGACGCCCGCAGGCACTCCAGCCACCAGTCCCGCAGCGCCGTCACCCGCTCCTGCCACACCAGTTGAAGAAGTGAAGCCTGCTGTGCCTGCGACTCCGGCTCCCACGCCGGGCACGGTTCAGTGATAAGTGACTGGAGACTCCTGAGTGGTCAAGACGTGTGCCAGCCATCTGGCTGGCACACAACACAGGCTACCGTTTCAGCGCGGCGATGACTTTGGACCCGTCGTGGTTCAAGAGCGCCTTCACGTCCAGCACCAGCCCGGTAAAGACGCGGCTTCGCAGCTTTTGACCGCGATCCGGGACAAGCTTCACATACTGGCCGTCTTCCAGGACGAACCAGTCCACCGCTCGATCCTGGGTGCGCCAGACGATGTATTCGCTGACGCCATTGCGGCGATAAACGCGGAGCTTGTCACGCAGGTCGATGCTGACGCTGCTGGCGGCGACTTCGACGACCAGCTCAGGAGCACCGCAGAGCATGCCTTTGTTGTTCAGCCACACACGCCCGCCAGCGCGAGGCTTGGAACACAGGATCGCGTCTGGCTGGAACGAGTTTTCGGTGTCGGTGAGCAGAGTGGCATTGGGATAGAACTCCAAGTCGTTGGCGATTGCATAAAGACCAAGCCAAGTATGGATAAGGCCGTCGGGTTTGGCGTGCTGGTCGATGCGTACGGGTGAGGGCATATGGACGACTCCTTCGATGAGTTCGGCTTTTTTCACATCATGCATGGCGTCATAGCGCCGCAAGAACTCCGTGAGCGTCAGCATGTCGCCATTCTCCATGAACGGCAAAACCTCCGCACTTCGGCGCGGCACACGTTTGGCTCCGGTAGCAATCATGCAGGCAGAGTAGCGGACAATCGAGCGTCTGCCAACGTCCGCCTGCAATTTTACTTCTGCCTCAGCACTGGTCTTTCACCCACAGCAATGCTGTGGGGCCACGACTCAAATGCAGACGACCGGTCAGATCTTGCCGCCAGCTGCCGCCGCCGCTGCGATGGCCTGCTGGGCCTTCATCTGCTCGACCTGAGCGTCGAGCACCTGGCGCTTGAGGCTGGTGCCAGTCTTCTTCGCGTACCACAGCACGAGCGGGGAGGCGATGAAGATGGAGGAGTAGGTGCCGAGCAGCACGCCGATGGTGATAGGCATCGCGAACTCAAGCATCGCTGGATTGCCGAGGAAGAGCAGCACGATCATCGGCGCGAGGGCCGTGGGGCCAGTAAGGAGCGTGCGTGAGAGCGTTTTGCAGATGGCCTCGTTCATCATCTCGCGCATGGTGCCGCCGCCGCCACGCTGGATGGTTTCACGGATACGGTCGAAGACGACGATGGTGTCGTTGATGGAATAACCAGCGATGGTGAGCAACGCGCCGACATGGATGAGGTTCAGCTCCTGGCCGAACAGCACGCACAGGCCGGGGACCATGAGCACGTCATGCGCCAGCGCGACAATCGCCCCCAGGGCGAAGGAAAACTCATAGCGCATCATCAGATAGCCGAAGATGGCAATGAGTGCGATGACCATGGCAACGAGCGAGGTCTTCGCTGCTTCG
>JAJTDU010000097.1 GCA_021298725.1 Verrucomicrobiaceae bacterium
TCCAACAACTGAAGCCGCTGATCGAGTTCCGGCTCCATCCGCTCCCGGTCATGCGCCAGCAAATCCATGACATCCTCGCCAAACAGCAGCGGCGATCTCGCCGCCTTCTCGCGATGCTTCTGCACCTGCAAATAAGCAAACCGATAAGCCCACGGCAAAAACGGCCGCGACGCATCATACGCATCGAACTTCCGATAAAGCGCCAAACTCGTCTCCTGCAGAATATCCCGCGCATCCGCCTCGCAAGCCACGAGGCTGAAGATGTAACGAAACAACGGCTCCTGATGCTGGGTCAGCAGCAGGACAAGCTGTTCGGTGCGTGGGGCGGATTCAGAACTCATGAGCGTGGATCACCTGTATTCCCGCGCATCTAGCTCTGAGTGCCAAAATTGTTTTCAGAAAGGGCGGAGGGAAGTGGCTCAACGATGAATGGGAGCTTCAATGGTGAACTTACCCGCCTCCCCGCATTGAGGCGTCAAAGCCAATGCCCAGTGCGGCAGGCTTCCGCCGCTGCTCAAAGTTCCTGAGATGCGCTCGGCGCAATCGTGGACGTCGTTGCTTGGCATGTTGGGTCACTCGCGGCGAGACAGCAGATGCTTGGGCAGGTCAGCCACACGCTCGCAGCCGATCTGCTCCATGACCTGACGAAGCTGGCGCTTGAGCATGATCAAGGTGTGATCACCTCCACGGGGTCCCAGAGCACCCACGCCATACATGAGGCTGCGGCCCATGAAGACAAACTTGGCCCCGGAGGCGAGAGCGCAGGCCACATCAGGGCCGCTGCGCACGCCGCTGTCGAGCATCAAAGTGGTGCGGCTGCCGAACTCGCGCTGCAAGCCTGCGAGGGAGCGGATGGTGGAGTCCCCGGCGTCGAGCTGGCGGCCGCCGTGGTTGGAGACGATGAGCCCATCGGCACCGAGTTGGAGAGCCAGCTCCGCATCCTCGGGGGTGACGATGCCTTTGACGACCAGCTTGCCCGGCCAGCGCTCGCGGATGGCCTTGATCTTGTCCGCGCTGAGGCGGCCGGAGAAGGTTCGGTTCATGAACAGACCCAGATGCTTCATGTTCAGCCCTTTCGGGATGTAGGGCTTCATGGTCTGGAACTGTGGTGCACCCGCCATGAGCTGGCCGAGGCACCAACTCGGGCGCATCATCATTTGGAAGATGTTGCGCAAGGACATGCGCGGCGGGATGGAGAGGCCGTTGCGGATTTCTTTGGGCCGGTAGGCAAAGGTGGGCGTATCCGCGAGGATGACGAGCACCGGAAAGCCCGCCGCGTGAGCACGTTCGAGGAGCTTGTCCCGCAACTCGGGCTCGGCCGGATGATAGAGCTGGAACCAGGCCTTGCCGCCGGTGATCTCGGCCACAGTCTCGATGCTGGCGGTGGCCACGGTGCTGAGGATGAAGGGCACCTGATGCTGGCTGGTTGCCTTGGCGAGAATCTCCGTGGCGCGTGGCCAGACGAGCCCTTGCAGCCCGATGGGGGCAACGCCAAACGGAGCTTCATAGGTTTGGCCAAAAATCTCGGTCCGCAACTCAGCGCCCGCGTAGTCGCGGAGATACCACGGGTGCAGGCGCAGCTCGCGGATTTCCTCGGTGTTGCGGCGGAGGTTCACCTCCGAGAAGCAACCGCCTTCCAAATACTCAAAAGCAAAGCGCGGCACCCGCCGCCGCGCCCGCTCGCGCAGGTGCTCAATGGACGGATACTGGGAATGAAACGCTGAAGAATCAGGCTCGGGGGTGGATTTTTGGCTCATGGAGGCGGGAGGGCGGGAGTGAGGACGCAGCGGAGCGTAAAAGCCAGCATTCTGCAATGATCAGCGCGTGGTGAACGGAATCGGGCCGTGAGATTGTTTGGTTTCAGGCGTTAAAAATCGCGGCTGTAGCCGGCGAGCCAGCCACCATCGACAGGGATGATGGCGCCGTTGAGGTAGGAGCTTTCGGGGGCGGCGAGGAAGAGGACGGCGTGGGCGATTTCCTCGGGCTGGCCGGGGCGGCCGAGGGGGACGTGGGCGAGCATGGCCTGGACGCGGTCGTTGAACTGGCCGTTCTCGCCGTAGAAGAGCTGCTTGGTGCCTTCGCTGAGGATGGAGCCGGGGGCGATGCAGTTGGTGAGGATACCCTGCGAGCCGAGTTCGATGGCCATGGTGCGGGTGAGATTAACGACTCCGGCCTTGGCGGCGGTGTAGGCGCATTGGAGGCGTGCGGGGACAAGTCCCATGACAGAGGAAATGTTGATGATACGGCCGGATTTGCGCTGGAGCATGTGGCGCGAGGCGGTCTTGCTCACGAGGAAGAGGCCGGTGAGGTCCACGCGGAGGATGCGGTCCCATTCTTCAGTGGGAAAGGAGTCGATGTTCACGCGATGGGCCATGGTGTTGATGCCGGCGTTGTTGACGAGGATGTCGAGGCGACCGTGCGCGGCGATGATTTCGCTGATGGCTGATTCGATCTGTTTTTCATCGGTGACATCCATGCGGAGTGCCATGGCTCCAGGTGTGGCAGCGGCGAGCTGGCGGGCACCTTCGAGGTTGATGTCGGCATAGACGACTTTGGCACCGTTGGCGGCGAGTGAGGCGCAAATGGCTTGGCCGATGGCACCAGCGGCTCCGGTGACGAGGGCGACTTGGTCTTTGAGTTGGACTTTCATGAGTGGGAAAAGGTTTATACGAGGCCGAGAAGCGGGTGTTCGATGAGGTGGCGGAGGGTTTGCAGGAAGCGGGCAGCGGCGGCACCGTCGTTCACGCGATGATCAAAGGTGAGGCTGAGCGTGAGTCGATCACGCGCGGTGAAGGTGCCGTCATCGAGCGGCACGGCCTCGCGCACGATGGCACCGATGCCGAGAATGGCGGACTCGGGGGGATTGATGACAGGGGTGAATGCCTCGACCCCGAGGCTGCCGAGATTGCTGAGCGTGAAGCAAGCGCCCTGCATGTCTGCGGCAGCGAGCTGACCGGAGCGGGCGGCGGCGATAAGCTTCTGCGATTGTGCAGCGATATGAGTGAGCGTGGAGGTGCCGACGTCGCGGATGACGGGGACGAGCAGGCCCGCCTCGGTGTCCACAGCGATGCCGAGGTGGATGCTTTCGGGGAGCAGGAGATGATCCTCCGCCCAAGTGGCGGCGAGCATGGGATGTTGGCGCAAAGCGGCGGCGGTGAGTTTGACGAGGATGTCGTTGATGGTGGGGATCGCGTGCTGGAGTGATGAAGAGAGGGATTTGAGCTGCTGACGAAAGGCGAGCAGCGCGGTGGCATCGCAGCGAGCAGTGATGGTGACAGGCACGGTGGTCTGGCGGCTGTGCATGAGCCGTGCAGCGATGGTGCGTCGCATGGGCGTGAGCGGCACCTGTTTCATGCCAGAGGTCGAGGCGGAAGTGGCTGCGGCGAGGACATCGCGCTCGCGGATGCGACCGCCTTTGCCGGTAGGTGCGAGTGTGGCGAGGTCAACGCGATGCTCTTTGGCGGCGCGACGGGCACGGGGGCTGGCGGGTGATTGGGTTTGAGCTCCCACAGATTCAAGGAGGCCCACAGATTTGGATTTAGGCTCCGGTTCAAGAACTAAATCTGTGGGCCTCCCTGAATCTGTGGGAAGAATCAGGGATGCTGTGGGAGCTGTCTCACCTTCGGCGAGCAAGTAGCCGAGCACGTGCCCGACTTTGATTACGTCGCCTGGTTTGGGGCCGTCGGGTGCGATGTGCAAAAGGCCGCTGTCGATGGCTTCGACTTCTTGTGCGGCTTTGTCGCTTTCGAGGGTGAAGATGGGATCACCTTCTTTGATGAAGTCGCCATCTTTCTTCAGCCAGGCGAGGAACTTGCCTTCCTCCATGGACCAGCCGAGCCGGGGTAATGTGATGTGAATGGGCATGGCGTGTGTCTATTCAGCGCAAAGTTCGCGAATGGCTTGGGCAATGGATTCGACATTCGGCACCACCGCTGCTTCAAGGGTGGGGCTGTAGGGCGTGGGCGAGGGTTTGCCGTTGAGACGGCGAATGGGGGCGTCGAGTTCGTCAAAACCTCGGTCGGCGAGTTGGGCGGCGATCTCGGCTCCGATGCCGCAGTGGGCGAAGTCTTCGTCCACAATGATAAGTCGACCTGTCTTTGATACGGACTGAATGATGGTTTCCACATCGAGTGGCGCGACGGTGCGCGGGTCGATGAGTTCAACGGAGATGCCTTCAGCGGCGAGCGTCTCACACGCGGCGAGTGTCTTGTGAACCATCAGCGCAAGCGCGACAACGGTCACATCGCTGCCTTCGCGCACGACGGCGGCTTTGCCGAAGTCGATGAAGTATTCTTCCTCCGGCACGGGACCTTTCACGGTCATCAGCTCGCGATGTTCAAGGAAAAGCACAGGGTCATCGCAAGTAAGCGCGGTTTTGAGCAGGCCTTTGGCATCGCGCGGAGACGACGGCACCACGACACGCAGGCCGGGGAAGTGCGCATACATCGAGTAGTAGCTGCCGCTGTGATGCGTGGCCGCTGCGTGGCCGATGCCGATGCAGCCGCGCATCAACACAGGCATCTTGAGTCGCCCGCTGCTCATGTATTGCATCTTGGCGATCTGATTGACGATCTCGCCCACGGAATCGAGCACGAAGTCGGCAAACATGAAGTCAATCACCGGACGAGTGCCGGTCATCGCAGCGCCTCCGGCGAGTCCGACGAAGCCGCGCTCGCAGATGGGCGTGTCACGCAGTCGCTCTGGGCCATGAATGGCAAACAGGCCGCTGGTAGTGGCGAAGTTTCCGCCGCGGACACCAATGCCTTCGCCCATGACGAAGATCTTCGGATTGTGTGCCATCTCCTCGGTCAGCGCTTCCAGCGTGGCCTTCATGAAGGTCAACTCGCGAGTGCTGGCGCTTGAGGCAGGCACATCACGTGGAGGTCCGCTGCGTGGTTCGGCATAGATGTGAGTGGTGGCGCTCTCGGCCGTTGGATAGGCACTCTTTTCGGCAAAATCATGCGCCGTTTCGGTGAGTGCGGCGACCTCCTGCTCGATGGCACTTAGCTCGGCATCGGTCGCGATTTTTTGATCCCGCAGATGCTTCTTCAGTCGAGCGATGGGACATTGTGTTTTCCACTGCTCCACGTCTTCACGCGTGCGGTAGGTGAAGTCGCCCATGCCTTCGGCGTGCGCACGGGTGCGGTAGGTTTTGCATTCGATGAGCGTGGGGCCTTCACCGTTGCGGGCACGCTGCACGGCTTCGCGAGCGGCGGCTTCCACGGCGAGCACGTCGTTGCCATCCACTTCGATGCTGGTGATGCCATACGCCGCGCCGCGGGATGCCACGCTGGGATTGCCCGCAACGCTGGAAAACGGAACCTCGGTGGCGAATTGGTTGTTCTCGCACACGAACAACACCGGCAGCTTCCAGATGCTCGCCATGTTCAGGCCTTCGTGAAACGCGCCGTTGTTCGCCGCGCCATCGCCGAAGAAGGCGACACCCACATTGCCTGTCTTCATGATCAATGAACTGTAGCCTGCGCCGGTCGCTTGCAGGATGCAGGGACCCACGATGCCGCTGGTGCCCATCATACCGATCTCCGGCGCGAACAGATGCATAGAGCCGCCGCGACCTCGCGAGCATCCTGTCTCGCGACCATAGAGTTCCGCCATGAGCTGGCGCGGCTCCATGCCTTTGGCCAGCGCATGACCGTGACCGCGATGCGTGCTGAAGACGGCGTCCGCTTCATGCAAATGCGCACACACACCCGTGGCGATGGCTTCCTCGCCGACATAGGTGTGGCAGGCTCCGGGGATGAGTCCGCGCTGATGCGATTTTGCCAGGCGTTCTTCCACCAGGCGGATGGTGAGCATCGTACGGTAGAGTTGAAGGGGAGATGATTGGTTCATGATGGAACTCATGCTGATTTAGGTTTGAGACGCAGAAAGCTGATGATGATGCCGCCAACGATGAAGCAGGCGGCGAGGAAGTGGAGGCACTGCATTTCGCCGTAGCCGTGCGTGCGCAACCAGCCGGTGACGTGGTTGCCTGCGTAGCCGGCGAGGTTCGCTCCCATGTTGATCAGACCGGTGGCCACTGCAGCTGCGGAGGCGGTAAGCGTGAGCGATGGCAGCGTCCAAAACGGTGCGATCCAGAAGAATGCGCCCAGCGCGGTGAGGCAGAGCCAGATCATCTGCGTGCCAAAGCCTTGCCCCGGTATCGTGCTGCACAGTAGGAAGATGCCGGTGGCAACCATGCCGCCCACCGCGTGCCATTTGCGATCGCCCGTGCGATCAGCGGTCTGGCCGGAGATGAGCACGCTGAGGATGCCGCAACTGTAGTAAAGACCGCTGTAGAGCAGCGTCATTTGATCGGAGCCGCCGGAGAGATTTTTCACCGTCGTCGGCAACCAAAAGCTGAGCGCGTAGCCGCCGCTGTTGCCCACCAGCACCCCGATCACGAGCAGCCACACCGCAGGCAATCGCAGCGCCTGCCATACGGAGATCTTTCCCGTCGCTTCCTTTGCCGCCGCCTCGGCAGCGAGCACGCCTTCCAGATGATCACGCTCGGCTTGAGTGAGCCATGTTGCATTTCGTGGACGATCCGTGAGGCACGCGAGAACGACAAAGCCCAGCACCACCGCAGGCAGCCCCTCCACGATGAAAAGCCACTGCCAGCCATCGAGGCCGAACCACTTCACATCCAGCAGCATCGAGGACACCGGAGCCCCGAGAGCGAGACTGAACGGCACGGCCACGAGCAGCCCTGACAGCGCCCGGGAGCGATCATTCTGCGCAAACCAGTGTGTGAAATACACGATAATGCCGGGAAAGAATCCCGCCTCCGCCACGCCGAGGAAAAACCGCGCCCAGTAGAACTGCGAGGGCGTGTGCACGAAGGCCATCGCCGCCGAGATGAAGCCCCAGGTGATGAGAATACGCGCAAACCATTTCCGCGCACTCCATCGCTCCACCAGCAGCGCGCCTGGAATCTCCAGGAACAGATAACCGATGAAGAAAACGCCAATGCCGAAGCCGAAGACATCTTCCGAAAACCCCAGCGCCTCGCCCATGCGCAGCTTGGCAAAGGCCACGTTCGCACGATCGAGGTAAGAGATGATGTAGAGGACGATGACCAACGGCAGGATGCGCCAGGCGACCTTGCGACGAAGAGCGCCGGGATCGATGGCGGAGTCCACGGGCAGTGGAGTGTTGGAGTCCTGGAGTGTTGGGTCGGGCTTCATAGGGGCTTCAGCGGCGTTCAGGATTCAGCACGAGAGCGCGACCGTGGCCGCTGCGGATGCCTTCGATTTTGATGGGAGCGAAAAGGAACCACGCACCCTTTTCCGGCACGGTGCCAAGGCCGATGAGGAACTCGACGATCAAGACCTTGTGCTTCGCGGCGGCCCAGTAGGTCATCAGCGAGGCCTCGCGCTGCACTCCGCCTGCGGTGGGCGTATCCATGCCGACGCAGCGAACGCCACGCGTGGCGAGCAAGGCGATAACCTCGGGAGCAAGCGTCGGCCAGCCTTCGGATTTGCCGGCGAGCGGTGCGGTGAAACATTCGTCCTGCGTTGGGGCATCCGGCAGCGGCTTGAAAGTAGCATCGGTGTAACCGGTGCGGAAGAGCACGATCTCACCGGCAGCGATGGGTCCGTGCGCGTTTTCATGATCTAGTAAATGCTGTGCGGTGATCATCGGCGAGGCGGGCCAGGCCTTTTCCACAGTGGTTCCGCGCAGGCTGGTCACATCAATAACACGGGCTGCACCGATCATCTGGCTCAGTGGCAGTTTGTCGATCGTGTCCGTGCTGTTGCCGAGCGGGCCGTGTTTTTTCTCGAACTCGGCACGAAGCTGGCGGATCTCCGGTGCGAACTGTTCCGCATCGAAGCCAGGCGGTGGCAGAGTGAAGGCCGGTGTGACGACGTGGGTGCCCACCTGGCTGTCAAAGGTGTGCGTCCAGGCCATGTAGGGCCCGCGCGGTTTTTCAAACTGGTTGAGCGGCTCGGCGAGGTAGCGCTGGGCCTCTTCGCCCGGGCCGTGGCCCTGCCAGGTCACCGGCAGGTTGTTATCGAGCGTGACCGACACATCGGTGACTCGCTTGGCACGCGAGGCGGCGATGAGTTGGGCGGCGATTTTTGGTTCGGTGATGGCGAGAACACGCGCCTCACCACCCGAGCCTCCCGCGTGTTTGGCAGGCAGCAATGCGTAAAAAGCTCCCATCGGCGGCAGGGCTTTGAAATTGGTGCCGCATTCAATCCAGATCATGCCAAAGGCCCCGCCAGCCTGATGCGTGGCCACGGCGAGATTCGGCAGCGGCCCCATGCTGGCACCGTCGAGTCCGGCTGACATGATGCCTTTTTCGCCGAGGTATTTCATGGTCTCCGGAGACGGCGCGGGCCAGGCCGGGGCCAATTTGGTCAGAGGGCGAACCACGAAACGCACCCCGCCCCGATTCAACGGCCGGTAGTAGGTGTCCGTATAGTCGCTGCGGAAGAGCACCACATCGCCGGCACGCAGAGGCCGGTTTTTCTCTTCCCAGGCCTTCACATGCTCTGGCTGGATCAGAAAGCTGGAGCCGCCCGGCGCATCGTCGCGGTGTGCGGTGACGTCGATGACGCAGGCCTCTCCGACAAACTGCCAGGCAGGCACTTTTTCGCCAGTGATGAGGCCC
>JAJTDU010000004.1 GCA_021298725.1 Verrucomicrobiaceae bacterium
ACTGGCGTCTTGAGTTGCCTTTTCGATCTCAGTTAGACTTGGCGGACGCGTTGGACCTGTCAGACCCTTCTGACGATGTTGCTGATAAGCCTCCCAACGGCCGCCACGCTCATCGAACTGACGTGATTTGTCAGTGACCCGCCAAATTCGTCCACGCTTCGCATCCCGGTTCGGATGCCGGAAGCTCGCCTGATAGTGGCCGATGATCGGGTCATACCAGTCGGCGATGTAGAGTGCGCCTTCGGGGCCAAAACGGATGTCGATCGGCCGGAAGGCCACGTTTTCACTCGTGATCAGAGCAGGCTGCTCCACGGCCTCCATACCGCTGGGAAATTCGCTGTGCGGGATGAGCTTGTGGCGATACACCGCGTTCTCAAAGAAGCCGCCGGTGATGACTTCCTCCTGCATCGACTCCGGCCAGTGCGCGTTGCCCACGATGTCCACGCCGCAGAACTTCCGCAGGCCATCTGTCTTGATGATCTGGCCGCTGTAGGGCAATTGAAAACGCTCCAGCAGGAAATGCGGGATGCCGTGGCGATTCGAAACGTGCGAGTCCTCCTCCAGCGACGTGCTCACCTCCATCGGCCGCGCCCAAAACATGCCTGCTGCGCCCGCCACCATGATCGGTTGGCCTTCTTTCGTGAAGGCCGTGCCCCACGCGTTCGCCGGCATGCCGGTGGGATACGGATTCAGCCGACCGCTCTTCGGGTAGTAGTGCCAGAAGCCCGCACCGTAGAGGGTCTTTGTGCCATGCACCGTCGTCACTCGCGAGTAGCAGTGCAGGCCCTGATGCATCACCAGCGCGCCATCCGGTGCCCAGATGAAGCTGTTCAGGCACTGATGCGTGTCCCCGGTGCCGAAGCCGCTGAACACCACCTCGCGCCGGTCCACGCGGTCATCGCCGTCGTCGTCGTGCATGAGCCACAGCTTCTCGCCCTCGCCGACATACACCGAGTGCCCGTTGGGCGACTTCACACCTGCATCACGCGGTGCCAGCTCCATGCCCATCGGCTGGCTCAATCCGCCGGTGAAGACCGTGCGCTTGTCCGCACGTCCATCGTGATTCGTGTCCTCCAGAATGATGATCTTATCGTCCGAGACGGTCCCCGGCTTCGCCTGCGGGTAATCACTCGTTTGCAGCACCCACAAGCGCCCGCGTTCATCCCAGCGGATCGCGATCGGATTCGGAATCCCATCCGCCTCGCTCGCAAACAGGCTCACTTCGAAGCCATCCAGCACCTTGAACGACTTCAACTCCGCCTCCGGCGAATGATCTGGCGGCGGTTCACCGACGGAGATGCCTTTCTTCTGCGCAGGCTGCGCGAGCAGGCATGACGCGTAAAACCAGACAACCCAGAACGAGCTAAAGCTCGGGAGTACTTTTTTCATGGCAGCTTGCCTCCCAGTTCGTTCGCCAGTTTCCATAGCTCGTTCTCCTTTGCTTCGATCAGCGGTTTGAATTGCTCCACCTCACCCGGGAACCAGCGCTGCGCCGGATCGGAGTGATCTCGACTGCTCGGCTGCGCCGTGCGGTCCCCATGCAAAAACGCCCAGTTCGCCGGACGCCAGTAGCGATGCCACAGCCTGTTCTTCTCACCGATCAGCGTCTTCAGCCGCGCATCCGGCACTTTCAAATCGCCGCCCCAGAGCTTCGCCACACTCATTCCAAGCTGCGTCGCACCCGTGGAAGTCAGATTCAGGCCATCTCGCGTCGATCCTTGTTTCAAATCGCCATCCTGTGTCGCAAACAACGCCCCATGTGCCTTCGCGACCTCCGCCATCACCGCCGCATACTTCTTCAGCGTCGCGTTGTGCTGTGCCAGCTCACCTTCAAACGCTGGCGGTTCCAGCAGCACCAGTCGCGGCGTCACTTCCGCGCACAACTTCACCAGCTTCTCCAGCGCAGCCCGAAACTCAGTCAGTCCGGCCTCGCCACGCTCCAAACACTCCTGTCGTCCAAACATCAGCATCGCCACCGTGGCAGCGGAGCGCACGAGTTGCTGCTTCAAGCCACCAAAGTTCATCGGACGATCCTGGCGAAACACCGTGTCCGCTTCCCAAGCTAGGCTGCGTACCTTCACCCGACTGCCCGGAAACTGCGTCAGCATCAGCGACTCCATCGTTCCCTCCTCCATCATCGCCATCGCCTCCGTGCCACCGAGCACGGCGACGACTTCCTCCGTCATGAGCTTCATCGAACCCGTGAACGGCTCCAGCTTCGTCTTCAAATCCGTCATCGGTGTCATCGCAGCCAGTTCAAGAATCTCCGGACGAGTCAAAGCACGATTGTAGAGCCGCAGATTGGTGATCTGGGCGCCCAGTCCTCGACTGCCCGGATCAAACAACGCTCTGGTGAGCCCCATGGGACCAGGAGTTTCGCGCCAGGAGTTCATCTCCACGCCGTTCACCCAAATACCTGAGAGCGCCTGACGGGTGTCCCGCTTCACATTGAGCACCACCTGCCACCAACGGCCCTCCATGGGCTGCGACACAGCAACCAGATGTCCGAAGCCGCGACCTTCGAGCGTGATGGAAAACCCTTTCGTGTCGAGATGCCAGTTCAGCAGTCCGTTCTGTGATTCATTGATTAGCGCAAGAATGTGGCTGCCATGGTGCATGTCAGGTGCCTTCTCGACCTGGAACGCGAATGCCACCGCGAAGTCCTCCAGCTTCATTCCCTCCGTCTCAGTCGGCAGCCGCAGTGTCTTCTCGATGTCCAGTGGCCTCACCTCATCCCACTTCGCTACCAAGCCCGCCTGCAAATCCGACACATCACCACTCACCTGCGCTGTGGCGCTGCTGGTGAGCAGGAGAGTGATCCCGAGGAGGCAACGATAGAGCATAGAACCGACAAAACTCGCGCCGTGGTCGGCTTCTTGCAGTTCGTTCTGTTCATGATGCCGCAATGCTGTTATGCCTGAAAATTTCCGATCATACGCTCATGAAACTCAAGCTCGACCTCGAAGACTTCCACGTGCCCGATGGTAAATCGTTTCGCATCAAGAAGGCGAAGACGAAAGTGAAGGATGTGTACAAGGATGACGCGCACTACGAGTCTCTCATCGCCGAGTTCCGCACGGAGATCGACGATTTGCAGCAGAAGATGTACGCGCAGAACCGCCAGGGTCTGCTGCTGGTGTTTCAGGCGATGGATGCTGCTGGGAAGGACAGTACGATCAAGCATGTGATGAGCGGGGTGAACACGCAGGGCGTGGAGAGTCATGCGTTCAAGCGGCCCACCGATGCAGAGCTGGACCGTGACTTCCTCTGGCGCACGACGCGTGTGATGCCGCCCCGCGGCCGCATCGGCATCTTCAATCGTAGCTACTATGAGGAGGTGCTCGTCTGCCGCGTGCATCCTGAGATCGTGACCAAGATTCAACGTCTGCCTGCCGCGACGACCAAGAACATCGACAAGCTCTTCGCCGACCGGCTCAAAGACATCCGCAACTTCGAGAGCTACAGCCATCGCAACGGCATCCGCATCGTGAAGTTCTTTCTGCATGTGTCGAAGGAGGAGCAGAAAAAGCGTTTTCTTGCCCGCATCGACACGCCGAGCAAGAACTGGAAATTTGAGGAGGGCGACGTGAAGGAACGCTCCCACTGGAAGGACTACATGGTGGCCTATGAGGACGCCATTCGCTCCACCGCTACCGAGGAGTGCCCATGGTATGTGGTGCCGGCCGACGACAAGAAAAACATGCGCCTCATCGTCAGCGCAGCCATTCTGGCTGAGATGCAGACGATGAAGCTGAAGTATCCCGAACTGCCGGAAGAGCAGAAAAAGCATCTGCAAGTGGCGAAACAACTGCTGCTGTCGGAGTGATGGCCGCAATCAGCGGGTTTACTTCTTCTCGGCATCTGGTTTGCACTCGCACAGCCACTCCGCTTTGTGACAGCCATCGCAGTTGGCGGTGTTGTATTCCAGGCGTGCAGTGACTGACTTGGCGTTGGGAGCATCTTTGTATTGAAGGATGAGCCAGTCTCCCGCTTTGACGATGGGAACGACGAAGCCTCGGGCATCCTTTTCCACGACGAGTTTGACGGGCTTGTCGCGTTCACCGGTGGTCGCGGTGAGTGTCTGTTCAGCCATGGCGACGGGTTTCATGTCCTTGTCGAACAGGGCGATGTGGAACTGGTCGCCTTTGACGATGACTTCGCCGTGCATGGTCTCGTCTTTGCTGAATTCAAGGATGCGGCCTTTGTTGGGGCCCAATTCGACGCCTTCATGCCCAAAGGTGAGGGATGTGATGAGCGTGAGGAGGATGAGTTTGGTTTTCATGGTGTGGGGTGGATGTATTTGAGCGCGGCCTTGCGACCAAAGAGATAAAAGACGGCGGGTGTGATCATCAGGTCGAGGAGCGTGCTGCTGACCAGGCCGCCGACGATGACGACGGCCACGGGATACAGGATTTCCTTGCCTGGCTCGTTCGCGGCGAGCAGCAGCGGGATCAGCGCGATGCCTGCGCACAGAGCGGTCATCAAAACGGGCACCAGCCGCTCCAGCGTGCCACGCTCGATCATCTCGCGGCTGAAGGACGTGCCTTCATGTTTCATAAGGTGCAGGTAATGGCTGATCATCATGATGCCGTTGCGGGCCGCCACGCCGCCCACGGCGATGAAACCGACGATGGTGGCGATGCTGATGTTGTCGATGAGCCCACAGGTCAACGCCAGGCCGCCCATGAGTGCGAGCGGGATGTTGAGCATGACCTGTAAGGCCAGCGACAGGCTGCGGAAGTGCCCAAAGAGCAAAATGGTCACCGCGAGCAGCACGAGGGCGAAGTAAAACGCGATGCGCCTCGCCGCGGCCTGCTGCGCCTGGAATTCACCCTCAAAACGCAGGAAATAGCCTTCTGGCAGCTCTACCTGCTCACGCACGGTGTTTTCCCACTGGTTCACGAGGCTTTCGAGATCACGCACCCCTGTGTTGGCCGCGATGACAATGCGCCGCTGGGTGTTTTCACGGTTGATGACATTCGGTCCCTGGCCTTCGCGGATGTCCGCGACGAGCCGCAAGGGAATGCGCTGGCCACGATCAGTCTCGACGAGCAATTCGCCGATCTTTTCCGGCGAATCACGCCAGTTTTCTGGCAGACGTAGCACCAGATCGACCGTGCGCTGGCCCTCGCGCAGTTCCGCGACAGTTTTGCCGCCGAGCAGCGTCGAGACTTGTTCATTGAGTGTTCCCGGCTGCACCCCGTAGGCGACGGCGCGCTCACGGTTGATTTCAATCTTGATCTGCGGGATCGGCACTTGCGCCTCTAGGTTGACATCGGTCAGTCCGGGGATCGTTTTGGCGATGTCCCGCACCTTCTCGCCTTTTTCCCGCAGCACGGCCAGATCAGGGCCGAAGATCTTGACGGCAATCTTGGCTGAAACACCGCTGAGCATGTGGGAGAGACGATGGCTGATGGGCTGCCCGAGGTTGAGGAAGGTTCCGGGAATGGCCTTCAGTTTCGCGCGAATCTCAGCGAAGACCAATTCGCGCGGGCGGCCCGTGTCGTTAAACTCGACGTCGAACTCGTTCACGCTCACCGGCATGACGTGATCGTCTTTTTCGGCGCGGCCGGCGCGTCGTCCGACACTTTTCACCTCAGGAATCGATTGCAGCAGACGCACGCCGACCTCGCCGATCTCATTCGAATACGCTAAAGAGGTTCCTGGTGCGCTGGCGAGCGAAATGGTGGCGCTGCCTTCATTGAACGTGGGGAGGAATTCTTTGCCCATCATCGGGTAAAGCATGAGCGAGGCGAACAGCAACATGCCAGCGAGTGCGATGACGAGCACCGGCGCGCCGAGCGCGAAGCGCAGGAATGTTTGGCGCACGAGGAACTTCATGCCGCGCACGATGAACCCATCACGGTGGCCGCCACGGGGCGACTTGAGCAGCAAGGAGCACAATACGGGGATCACCGTGAGCGAAACGACAAACGACGCCGCCATGCTGGTGATCGTGGCGATGGCAATCGGCGTGAAAAGCCTGCCTTCGATGCCTTCCAGTCCGAGCAGCGGCAGAAACACCAGGATGACGAGCACGGTGGCGTAGAGGATGGAGTTGCGAACTTCACTGGATGCTGCCGCGATGACCTCAATCGCCGATTGGGACGGGCTTTCACGCAAACGCCGCCACACGTTCTCCACGTCCACAATCGCATCATCCACCACCATGCCGATGGCCACCGCGAGGCCGCCGAGCGTCATGGAGTTCACACTGACGCCGAAGAGCTTGAAGATCAAAATCGTGACGGCAAACGACAGCGGCATGGCCATGAGCGTGATGGCCGTGGTGCGGAAGTTCAGTAGGAACAGAAACAGAATGATCGCTACCATGATCGCTCCGTCACGGATGGCCTCTTTGAGATTGCCGATGGCATGATCAATGAAATCACTCTGGCGAAACAGGACCTCGGCGGTCACGCCGGGTGGCAGCGCGGGTTTCAGCTCCTCTAGCGCCGCCTCGACCTGCTGCGTGAGCTTCAGGGTGTCAAAGCCCGGTGCTTTGTCGATGCTGAGCACCACGCCCATCGTGCCGTTCACGCTGGCATCACCGCGCATCGGCTGAATGCCTTCCTTGACCTCGGCCACGTCGCTGATGAGCACCGGACGGTCGCCGACCGTCTTAATGACGGTGTGGGCGATGTCTTCCAGGCGTGTCGTCATGCCGAGGTTGCGCACCATGATCTCCCGCGGCCCCGCTTGCAGATAGCCGCTCGTCGCGTTGCCCGCCGCACGGCTGGTGGCGGCCTCGACTTCTTCAAACGTGACGCCGAAGGCCGTGAGACGATTGGGATTGGGCTGCACTTGGATCTGTTTCACCCCACCGCCGATGGTGAGCACCTCTGCCACACCGCTGATGCTCTGCAGGCGTCGTTTGATCGTCCAATCCGCCAGCGTGCGCAGATCCACGGGTAAAACTCTGCCATCATGACTGCGTAGGCCGACGAGAAGGATCTCGCCCATGAGCGATGAAACCGGCGTCATGCCCGATTTAACGCCCGCAGGCAGCGCAACAGCCTGCAGGCGCTCCTGCACGAGTTGACGTGCGCGGTAGATGTCTGTACCCCAGGCGAACTCGGCGAACACCAGCGAGAGGCCGACATCGGAGTTCGAACGCAACCGGTCCAGCCCACCGACACCCTGCACGGCGCTTTCAATCGGCTGCGTGACCAAGGTTTCGACCTCTTCCGGTGCCAGGCCGGGCGCCTCGGTCAGAATCGTCACCGTGGGCTTTGTCATGTCTGGCAGCACCTCTACTGGCAGGCGGGTGAGCGTTTGCAAACCAAACACCAGCACGATCAACGCTGTCATCAAAATGAGCGGGCGATGATGCAGCGAGAAGCGAATGAGATGATTCAGCATGAGGCTACGCGGCAGCGGGTTGGCGGATCATCACGAGAGTCAGAATCAGCAGCGCGAGCAAAAAACCGCTCGTTCCGGCAAAGAAGATGGTGAGCATGTTCCAGGGCGAATGTTCGTGGTGGTCGTGATCCTCATGACCGGCGGCGGCGAGTTGTTCCTTGGTCATTTCGCTTCCGTCTTCGTTGTGGGCATGGCCGTGGGCGGCGTCCATGGCCTCTTTGAGGCTGATGCCGCCTTTCCCCGCGAAGGCGAGCGCATAGGCACCGCGAGTCACGACCTCATCTCCTGGAAACAGTCCTTTGACGATTTCAACGAAACGATCGTTCTGCGCACCGAGCACGATGGGCACTTTGACGAAGGCCCTCTTCAAGTCGTAGTCCTTGATGTAAACGAACCGCTCGGCGGCGTCTCCCTGCACGGCGGAACGCGGGATGGACATCACATTTTCACGTTGGTTGACCACGAGACTGAACTCAGCCTTCATGCCGGGCCGCAGCAGTTTTTCGGGGTTCGGCACATGGAAGGCGGCTTCGAGTGTGCCGGTGTTTTCATCGGCCACGGCGGCGATATGAGCGAGCTTGGCCTCGAAGACATGCTCTGGCAACGCATTGACGCGGATGTGGGCGTTGACGCCCGGTTTTAATTTTCCAGCGAGATGCTGCGGCACGCTGGCAGTGGCCTCCACGATGCTGAGATCGATGATTTCGATGAGTTCGTTATCAGGCGAGACGGGTTGACCTTGGGCGATGCTCACCTTCGAGATCATGCCAGAGATCGGCGCGTTGAGTTTGATCACGGGTGGCGGATCGCCAGGCTGACGGCTTTCGATCCAGGCGACTTCGGCATCGGCATCGACCTCCTGATGCGGAATGACCAGCACGGAGAAGGCACGGCCGGGGATGCGGCTGCTGACGATGGCTTTTTTGCCGGGAAGCACCTCAATGTGGCCGAGGGAGAAGATGGTTTCTTCAAACGTGGTCTCTTCAGCCTCGGCGAAATCGAGCTGAAGATTCGCCACGGCGGCTTCTTCGAGAATGACGGTGCTTTGCGCGCGATTGGCATCTGTGGCGAACAACGGCAAGGCGCTGATGAGAATGAGGGTGATGTGTTTCATGGCTTGATGGCTCCGGTGGCGGCTTCGTAGCGGATGCGGGCGAGATGGAAGTCCCGCACGGCATCCAGCGCGGCGGCTTCGAGTTGTAGGCGTTGATCGCGGGCGCGGAGAACGGTGAGAAGGTCGGTTTGACCGCTCTCGTAGGCTTTTTCGAGCTTGCTCGTTTGTTCCATGACCAGTGGCAACAGTGTGTCGCGTGTTTCGCGGGCCAGATCGGCATGCGCCTGCATCTCACGGCGAGCGGTGTCGGCCTCGCTGGCGATTTGGGTTCCGAGCGCCTCAGCTTCGAGCCGCTGGCGCTCAGCCGTTGCTTTCTTCTCAGCGATTTCTCCTTGGTTGCGATTCCATAAGGGCAGTGGGATGGAAAAGCGGAAGCCTACGAAGCCGGTGTTCTCGCGATTGCCGGCCGGTTGATCCTGACCTTCACGAGCGGCGTAGAAACCGGCGCTGATATCTTGAATGCGCTTTGAATGTGCGAGCGAGGCGTCGGTGTTTGCCGCGCTGATTTTGGTTTGAGCGAGCTGGTAGTCGGCCCGTTGCTGCCATGGCGTGATGCTCGGCATCGTGAGCGTGCGAAGATCGCCGCTGATGGTGCAGGATTCGGCAGGAGACACGCCGAGCATGGGCTTCAAGGCTCCGAGCAGGCTGATGACCTCCGTTTCGAGGCGGCGGGCTTCGAGCACGAGGCGCTGCTCATCCACCTGGGCCTGCACGGCATCGAGTGGTGAGAGTTCACCTCTCTCGGCACGGCTTTTGGCGAACACGGAGAGTTTTTGAGCTAGCGCGGTCTGCTGCTGGCGCAGCGCGCGTTGTTTTTCGAGCGCAACGATTTTGACCGCGTGGCTGCGTGCCTCGGCGATGAGGCGGCGCTCGACATCTTGCACTTCGAGTTCTGCCGCAGTGACAAGTTGAGAGGTGAGCAGCTTTTCGAGGTGGAGCCGTTTCGTGATCGGGAACGACTGATCAATGGCAAAAACCGTCGTGCGTGGGCTGACCCGGCTTTCATTCTGAAAGCTGGTTTCCAATGTGGGGTTGGCAAGCCTGCCGCTGCCGAGCTGTCGTCCATGTGCTTCCTGAACGGCAAGACGCGCCGCTTGGAGCATGGGATGATGGCTGTGAACTCGGCTGGCGATGCCGGAGAGTGAAAACTCTGCCGCGAGACTGAGCGCGGGCAGACAGAAGAACCAGAGAAGGCGAAACATGCGAATGAACGGGTTGAAATTCGAGAGCAGCGGGCATGGAGACACGCCATGCGGGTGAATGCGTCAGCAGGGCCGGAAATCGTGTCCGGCGCTCAGCGTTTTTCTCAAATTCTCAACGCAATCGTCTGTGACAATCGTTGCGGCCAGTCAGGCGGCTTGCCGCTGCGGTGCGGAGTGCCCTGTGGCAGGGAAAAATGGGAGGGTGTGATTTCCCAAATGATCTCAGCGACCACGAAGAATGTTACTGCTGCGAGATCGAACGCTATGAGGTTCTGCTGCTTGGCGAGAAGGGGGTCGATGACTGCGGGCAGGCGATGGGTGTCGCCATCCTTCTCATCATGATGATGCGGAAAGTCATGATCATGCTGATCATGTTCCGCTGTGGAATGCGGGCCGTGGCAATGATCCACCTGCGTGATATGCTGCCTCTCGCAATGGTCGCAAAGCCACCCGCGATGCAGGCCAGACGTCTGCGCCCAGCCGATCGCAAGGAGAGCGATGAGGCCAAGAATGAGGCGTTGGAGACGTGTGAAGGTCATGCGAACCGAATTGAATGCGATAAAACGCCGAGGATCAAGCGTCATCTTGAGAGGCGCTGAGCTGGCGCAAATTCCTCAAATAAAAAGGGCGGGGATGAACCCCGCCCTTTTTGAAGGATGCTTTTCCCTAGCCTTAGATTAGGCGGAGGGAGCGTCGCCAGGAGCCGTTGGGGCTTTTGGCATGGTGAAACGGAAGCGGATCTTGCCACGCTTGGCTGCAGCACGGGCCTTGCGGCGGGTGCGTTGCACCGGGGTTTCATGGGCGCGCAGGCGGCGGACTTCTTCAAGGATGCCGTCCATTTCGAGACGGGTTTTGAGACGCTTGAGGGCACGGTCAACAGGTTCGCCTTTGCGGATTTGAACTTCGGTCATAAATCAGGTCTGAGGGGTGGGGAGGGAAAAGGGCAGCAAGAGTAGGGGCAGGACGGCAGTCGTCAAATGGAATGTCTTGTTCAGACAACGAGCGTCTGCTCGCGGTCCGGGCCGATCCCGACGAGACTGACCCGTGCGCCGGTGAGTTCTTCGAGGCGTTTGAGGTAGGCTTTGGCCAGGGGAGGCAGGTCAGCGAATTTTCTGATGCCACTGAGATCCTGTTTCCAGCCCTGGTGGGTTTCATACACGGGCACGCAGGCGGCGAGGTCGGCGGCGGTGCTCGGCGGGTAGTGGATGGTTTTCCCGCGCAGGGTGTAGGCAGTGCAAATCTGCACGGTGTCCAGGCCGTCGAGGCCGTCGAGGTTGGTGATGGCGAGTTCGTCGGCACCGTTGATCATGACGGCGTAGCGGACGAGGACGGAGTCCAGCCAGCCGCAGCGGCGGGCACGCCCAGTGGTAGCTCCGAATTCGCGGCCCATGTTGTGCAGCATGTCGCCGATGTCCTCGTTTTCGGTGACGAAAGGACCACTGCCGACGCGGGTGGTGTAGGCTTTGCCGACGGCGACGACTTTGTCGATCATCCGCGGTGGGACGCCGGAACCGGTGCAGGCACCGCCGGAGGTGGTGTTCGATGAGGTGACGAACGGATAGGTGCCGTGGTCGATATCGAGGTAAGTGCCCTGGGCGCCTTCAAAGAGGAGGTTTTTGCCCGCTTTGATGGCCTCGTGCAGGAACACCGTGGTGTTGGTGATGTGCGGGGCGAGTGTCTTGGCGGCTTCGAGGATGATTTTGACGGTTTCCTCGACCGGGACAAGTTCCACGCCGAGTTCGGCAAAGGTGGCGTTGTGGCGAGCTAGGCGATCACGCAGTTCTTCTTCGAGAATCTCAGGCTGCGTCATTAGTATGGTGCGGATGCCGTCGCGCTCAACCTTGTCGGCATAGGCCGGTCCGATGCCACGACCGGTGGTGCCGATCTTTTTGTCGCCACGCTTGGCCTCACGGGCCTTGTCGAGGCCCTTGTGGTAAGGGAGAACGAGATGCGCTGTTTCGCTGATGAGGAGATTTTCTGGAGTGATGGTCACCCCCTGGCCGCGGAGCTTCGCCATTTCTTCCAGCAGGCCGATGGGGTCCATGACGACGCCGTTGCCGATGACGCAGACCTTGTCCTTCCAGAGAATGCCGGAGGGGATGAGGTGCAGGATGTATTTGGTGCCGTTGCTGATGACCGTGTGGCCGGCGTTGTTGCCACCGGCAGCACGTACGACGACGTCGGTGTTTTCGGTGAGGTAATCGACGATCTTACCTTTGCCTTCATCGCCCCACTGGGCGCCGACAATGATGGTATTGGACATGGGATTTTTTTTGGGGGGCGGCGTCTGGCCGCAGGGGGTTGATTTGAAGACGCGCAAGAAACACCATTACAGCCTGTCAGGGCCGCAGGATGGCCTCGTCAAACGAAGCCGGGTGCCGCGAGACGCGAGCGGGAGCTACGTTCAGGAGACTGCCATTTGCATGGCGAAGTAAACAGCCGCGCCACAGGCTGCCAAAGCTACAACGCCCAGCAGGATGAGCAGGCCGCCTCCAGAACTTTTTTCCTTCACCTTTGGGCCAAAGCCGCGGCGAAGACTGCGGTCATAGGGTTGCGCGCCATAGCCAGTAGCGGAAGGGGTCGATACGGAGAGGGATGGAGCGGAATAGACTTCCTCCTCGCCATCGCCGACGAATAGGCAATCCACGTTGCCGAGTCGGAATGGGCTGCCGGAAGCGAGGGAGACGTGTTCCACGCGCGAGCCACCGACTTTGGTGCCGTTGGTGGAGCCGAGATCGGTGAAAGTCCAGGAAGTGCCGTCGAAGACCACTTCTCCGTGATGGCTGGAGACGGAGTCGTCCGTAATGATGAGCATGTTGTCATCGGCACGGCCCAGGGACATGCGTTCGGCATCGAGTTCGAGTACGCCGGAGGTGCCAGCAGGGGTGGTGAATTGAATTCGGGGCATAATGGGCAAGGTTTAGCAGGCCGGGGCAAAAGTGGCAAGAGCGAGTTCTTGGGCGGAGGGCTTGCGCGGGCGGGGGTTCTCGCTAGGGAGACTGGAAACCATCCCCTCCCACCCCGTGACACAAGTTTTTGAAATCCTCGGCAAGTTTGACACTGAGAGCGACTGCCACAAGCTGCTCTACGCCCCGCATCCTCTGCCGCTGAAGTATCGCGAGGGCCGGGTGTACAAGATCGAGTTCGAGGGGGATGAGACCGCGTTAAACGCGTTTGTGCAGCGCGTTTTGATCGATTCGATCAGCCAGGAGGCCCGTACCGGCGGCCAGCCAGCCTTTGAAAAAGCCTCCTTTGTGCTGGAATACGGCATGAAAGGCGCGGCGCTCGATCTGGAGAAGGAAATGATCCTCAATTACTACCGCAGCACGCCGAATCCCGGCTTTGAACTCAAAAAACTCACCCTGCGCACCCGCATTTATGTGTTTGGCGAAGGCGCCGAGCCGGAGCAGTTCGTGCGTGACATCGTGAATCCGGCGATCCACACGCACGAGGTGCTGGCCGCATAAAGCGGCCATGACGAAACCAGAAGCAGAAATGACGAAGGGAGGCCCTTTCGGCCGCTTTAAGCATTCGGGCTTCATTCGTCATTTTCAGCATGGATAGTCAGGCCTCGCCCGCGACGTTCTGGTTCCCGCCATGGAACCAACCACCACCAGCCACCGCCTTCTTTCCCTCGATGCGTTTCGAGGTTTCATCATGTTGCTCATGGCCTCCTCGGGCTTTGGTGTCGCGCAAATGGCGGCGGCTCATCCGGGGTCATTTTGGGAGGTGATCAAGCCGCAGTTTGAGCACAAGGCTTGGCAGGGCTGCTCCTTGTGGGATCTCATCCAGCCGAGCTTCATGTTCATGGTGGGAGTAGCGGTGCCGCTATCATGCGCGAAGAGGCGTGAGAACGGGCAGACCTTCCTCGGCATGGCTTGGCATGCACTGACACGTTCGGTATTGCTGGTGGCGTTGGGCGTGATGTTGGCGACGCGTGCGGCAGACAAGCAGACGATGTTTCTCTTCACCAACGTGCTGGCGCAGATCGGCCTCGGTTATTTTTTCCTCTTCATCCTTTCGCGGCTTGGCTGGGAATATCTGGTGGCTGGCATCATTCTGGTCCTGGCGGGTTACACTTGGTTTTTCATCCAGCACCCGCTGCCCTCCACGCAGGATCTCGCGGCCATCGCAGGCATGAAGGATGCGGAGAAAGCGGTGCTGCAGGGCTTTTCCGGCCACTGGAGCATTCATGTCAACGCGGCGGCGGGTTTTGACCGCTGGTTCCTCAACCTGCTGCCACGTGCGGAGCCTTACACCTTTACCAACGGCGGCTATCAGACGCTGAACTTCATCCCTGCGCTCGCCACCATGCTGGTCGGCGCTCTCACGGGCGATTTCCTCATGCGCAGTCTGAAGACGGAGAAGCGCAAGTGTGCCACGCTGATCGTCGCCGGTGTCGTCTTGCTGCTCATCGGCACCATTCTGGACATCACCGTGCTCCCGGCGGTGAAACGCATCTGGACGCCGTCCTGGACCATCCTCAGCGGAGGCTGGGTTCTCATGCTGCTCTCGATCTTTTATGGGCTGGTCGAGATCGTCGGCCTGCGGCGGCTGGTTTGGCCGCTGGCCGTGGTCGGCATGAACAGCATCGCGATTTATTTGCTCCACAACCTCTGTGGCGGGTGGATTCGCGACAATCTGCACAAGCATCTGCCCACTTCTGCTTTTGTCCCCGGCTGGGAGCCTGTGATTGAGCGTTGCGCTGTTTTGTTTGTACTTTGGCTTGTGTGTTTCTGGCTGTATCGGCAAAAAGCCTTCCTCAAATTGTGATCCCGCGTTTTTTTCTTTCTGCCCTCGTTTTCATCGCAGCCTGTCAGAGCAAACCGAACAGCGCGAGTTCGGCGCGTGATTTAAAGGAGGAGGTTAGGCTGCATCAAGCAGGCCTGGTGCTCGTCTCTGACATGGAGCGTGCCGCTGAATGGGAGAAGCTCATCCATCTCCAGATGGGGGTGTCGCCTCGAAAAATCGAGGTCAAGGCCGGTCCCGGTCTCACCACCATCATCATTCGCGAATTGAAGAACCGTGCCGATGCCGAGAGCGTGGCTCAAGGATTGCGCGACTATGCGGAGAAAAACCCAGAGAAATACGGCACCACCAAGGTCGAGATCAACCTCAACAACGCCGCGCCCACCATCAGCCCGTTCGTGCTGCCCACCGAGGGCGATCCGAGCCTCGTCAATCCGGGCTCGGCTCTCCCAACGCTCTCATTACCGCCTCTCCAGCTCGACGGCCGCTGAGCAGCGCTCCGTTGATGGAGACATCCTCGCACCAGTCGCCGCAGCGGTATAATCCAGGCTCGATCATGGCATTCAGCGGTCCGGCTCCGAGCTTGAGCTGACGTCCCTCCGGTTGCGCATGGCGGATCTGGTAGGTGCGCAGATGCCGCCACTTGGCCACGACTGCTTCGCCAAACCAGCGCCGCATTTGCTCGCGCACGACTTGCTCCAACTCCGTGCTGCTGGGAGATCCGATGATCGCGGTCGAGATGAGATGCTGCCCTGGCGGCGCGTAATGGGGCGAGATACGCGAGAGCACCGTCACGCTGTTCACCGGGCCGCGTCCGTCGCCGTCGGGATGCACGATGGGATCACCCGGCGGTAGATCATCCGTGGCGAAGTAAAGGCTCGTTGTCGAGCGGCTCGGTAACGGCGCTGGCGCGCTAGTTTGAGGCAGCAGCCGGTGCGCCACCTCCTCGCTCACGGCGATGATGACGTGGTCCGCGTGCAGCACCTCACCGGTGTCCAGCGTGACCTCGCCAGCACGCACACCTGAAACTGGGGCGTTCAGCCGCAGGCTTCCAGGCGGCAGGGCTACGGCGAGCTGGTTGGGGATGGACTGCATGCCATGCGCGGGCAGGGTGCTGCCGCCACGGTCAAACATGGCGAATAAAAAAAGCAGCATCGCCGCGCTGGTGCGAAGGTCTTTCTCCAAAAAGATGCCGCCGAAGAAGGGGCGGAAAAAGCGGTCGATCATGACCTCAGAAAAGCCAAAATCGCGAAGGTAATCCTCGCTTTCGGTATCCCCCAAGTTGCGCGGCGGCTCACGCAGGCCAAAGACTTCCTTACGCAGTAGCAGCGTGGCCCATTTGTCCCGCATGGTCACGATCTCATCACAGAAATTCTTCATCGCCGTCAGCGGATGAGCCAGCGGGTCGGCCATGCGATGAAAGCGGTTCTTCACAAACACATCCGCCCCCCGGTAAATCGGGCGCAGATCCAACTCGGCATAGTCTAGTACACGGCGCGCCTCGGGATAGCCTGGCAGAAACACCTGAAAGCCACGATCCAGCAGGAATCCATCGACCACGTCCGTGCGCACACGCCCGCCGACGGCGTTCGACGCCTCCAGCAGGGTGAACTGCTTGCCCGCCGCCGCCAGTACACGAGCACACGCCAGCCCCGCGAGGCCGGCACCGACAATCACAATCCTGGACGCCTGATCATTCATTCCTAAAGTTAGTGTGTGCATCATGGACATGGCTTTTGCCTTTGCAAGCGCGGGAGCCGCAGGCAGCATGCGGCATGCCAGCTCCACGCATCCTTATCCTCGGCTCCAACGGCGGCTTGGGGCGTGCCTTGGTGCGCCAACTGGCCCCCAACCATGAAGTGACGGCCTGGACGCGTGCCGAACTCGACTTCGATCAGCCGGAAGCCATCGCCAGTCAGCTGGCTGGCTGCGACTTTGACGTCCTGCTCAATCCTGCGGGAATGACCAACCCGGACGCGTGTGAAGCTCAGCCACAGAAAGCCCGACTCGCCAACGTCCTCGGTCCGCAGGTGCTCGCACAGTGCTGCCATGAACGTGGCGCACGGCTGATTCACTTCAGCACCGACTATGTCTTCAGTGGCAAGCCGGATGTGCTATGGGGCGAGGATGATCGAACAGACCCGGTCAACCTTTACGGTCGCACGAAACGGGAAGGGGAGATGGCGGTGCTCCAAGCCAGTTCCGATGCACTCGTGGCACGGGTTTCTTGGCTCTTTGGCCCGGACAAACCGAGCCACCCCGATCAGATGATCGAGCGTGCTTTGAAGGGCGCTGAGCTGACCGCCGTGGCAGACAAAACTTCCGCGCCCACCAGCACGCAGGATGTTTGTGAGTGGATTGAATGCCTGATGCAAAAGTCAGCCAGCGGAGTGCTGCATCTATGCAACAGCGGCATGGCCTCATGGCATTCATGGGCCGAGCAGACCCTTACTTTGGCTGAAACCCTGGGCATTCCGGTCCAAACGGCCCGCGTCAGGCCCATCAAACTCGCCGAACTCACGCAACTCAAGGCGGCGCGGCCTTTGAGTACGGTGATGAGCAACCAGCGGCTGCAAAGCTTCCTCGACATCGAGATCCGCCACTGGAGCGCTGCGCTTGAGGACTATCTTGGGAGAAAATATCAGCCGCGATGAGTTCCCACCCCGCCATGACACGCTGCGAGATTCTGCACGAGGATCGTTTCCTCCTTGTGGTAAACAAACCGCACGGCGTGCTCTCCCACCCGAACCCGAAGAGCGCCAAACCGCAGGCTGCGGCCTTTGAGGGGCGCTACGACGCGGACAGCCGATGTTTCAGCAGTCCTACCGGAAAGGTCTGGCTCATCCATCGCCTCGATCAAGACACCTCTGGAGTGCTGCTGGCCGCGAAGGACGAAAAAACCGCCGCTGCCTGCCGTGAGGCCTTTGAAGCCGAGACCGTGCGAAAAACCTACCTCGCGCTCTGCGCCGGAGGTGGCCTAAAACCTGAAGGCGTCTGGTTGGATCACCTCATCACAGCGCACGAACGCCATCAGGTGCGCACCAGCGTGCGCCATGGTCCGCGTCCGAATGCTGAAGCTCGTTATCGCTTGCTGGAGTATTCGGCCGCGCAGCGCCTTTCGCTGGTCGAGATCGAACTGATCACCGGTAAGACGCATCAAATCCGCGTCCAGGCAGCCTCACGTCGGCTGCCACTCGTGGGCGACGATGTGTATGGCTCCTTCGATCTGAACCGCAAGCTTCGGCAAAGCATCGGTGCACGCCGTTTGTTCCTGCACGCACACGAATTGCGCCTCAAACACCCCGCCTCCGGCCAGATGCTGAGTGTGCATGCGCCGCTGCCGCCGGATTTGGTTTCGGTGCTAGAGGCAGCGGGACTTGCGCATGAAATACACAGAAGGCCGTGATTCTTCCCGCTCAGGCTCCTGAGTGCTCTAAGCTGGATTGGGGAGGCACTTCAGGCATGGCCGTGGCGATCATGGTCTGGGCCGACACGCACACAAGAAACGGGTGCACGGCAGGAATCGCAGGAGTGCGAGAAGTTGCAGCTGGAAGTGCGGTGGTCGGAGCGAAAACGGCAAGACTGGCGCGTCGAGTTTCAGCCTAAGCCCTTCGGTTTTGGATGAATCGGGAAAGGGCATGCGTGCCTTCATGTCGTTTGTGCTCGTCGAACTCGGTGGCTGATTCATCTTTCGTGCAGGCAGCCTAGCCAGAGGCGGGCGAGAAAGGAGAAGCCTTGGGGAATTTTTGGCGTAACCATTCATCAGACATTGTGTCTGCGTTGACGAATCCATGACTTTGCTGCGCCTCGTTGGCAGTGGCTGAAATCAACGCGTGTCACATGGGCGTGGTGCAATGAATCTCAACGACTCGATTCTCATGAAACGCTTTCTTCTTCTCGCCCTTGTCGGGCCTTCCGTGGCCGCTTTGGCCTGTGACGACTGTAAAATTCCGAAACCCGCCGCTGGTCAGCGGGTGGTGGAGTATGATCTCACCATCGCCGAGCAAACCGTGAACCCGGCGGGTAAGGCGGTACGCGGTTTCACCATCAATGGCGGCATTCCGGGGCCGACACTGCGTTTTCGCGAAGGCGACTTCGCCCGCATCCGTGTGCACAACCAGCTCAAGCACGAGACGACCTCGACGCATTGGCATGGGCTGCTGCTGCCGAACGAGCAGGATGGCGTGCCGCACATCACCACGCCGCCCATTCAGCCGGGGACCACGCACACATTTGGCTTCGATCTGCGGCACAGCGGCACCTACTGGTATCACTCGCACACGCACCTCCTGGAGCAGAACGGCGTGTTTGGCAGCATTGTGGTGCTGCCGCGTGGTGGCGAGCCGGTGAAGGCGGATCGCGAGCAGGTGCTGGTGCTTTCCGATTGGACGAACTTCAACCCGCACGAGGTCATGCGCATGCTGATGCGCGGCAGCGATTACTTCGGGCTGATGCGACGGAACTCGCAGTCCATCCTCGGTGCGTGGCAGCGTGGGAACTTGAAGGACTACTTCCAGCGTGAGTGGGAACGGATGATGCCGATGGATGTCTCCGATGTGGGCTATCACGCCTTTCTCGTGAATGGCCAGCGCCAGACACGCATCGAGGGCAAGCCCGGCGAGCGTTTGCGCTTGAGGATCGTCAATGCCTCGGCGGCCTCGTATTTTTATCTGCACTCTTCGGCAGGGCCGATGACCATTGTGGCGGCGGACGGGCCTGCGGTGCAGCCGGTGAAGGTGGATCGCTTCCTGATGGCGATTGCGGAGACCTATGACGTGATCATCACCATTCCGGCCAGCGGCCAATACGAGTTAAGGGCCACCTCGCAAGACGGCAGCGGGCATGTGTCGGCCTTTTTCGGCGCTGGCAGCCTCACGCCGGCCTCCGATCCACCAAGGCCCAATCTGTATCACATGAACGAGATGTTGCGGCTGGCCCTGGATGAGCAGAAGGACGATCCCTGCGCTTCCTTGGAACTGCCCCGGCCGGGATCGCCCTACCGGCTGCTCAAATCGACGCACGACACCACGCTTCCGGCAAAACTGCCGCGCCGGAAAATCACGATGCATCTCACCGGCGACATGAACCGCTACGTCTGGGGCTTTGACGGCAAAACCATCGCGCAGGAGCCTTATGTGATGATCAAGAAGGGCGAGATCATCGAGCTGGAACTCATCAACGACACGATGATGCATCACCCGATTCATCTGCACGGCCATTTCTTCCGACTGCTCATGGGCAATGGCGCACGCTCACCGCTGAAGCACACCGTCGATGTGCCGCCGATGAGCAAACGTGTCGTCGAGTTTGAGGCGAACGAGGCCAAGGACTGGATGTTCCACTGCCACATCCTGTATCACATGATGAGCGGCATGGCCCGTGTGTTTCGGTATGAGGACGAGGTAGGCGGGTTCGCCAGAACGCGGGAGCCTGCGGATCGCAGTCTGGCGACTGCGCCTACAACCGCCGACCACAGCCTGCATCACGCTGCCGGTCTCGGCGAGCATTCACACGACATGTTCTACGCCTGGGGTGCGGCAACCATTCTGTCCCACATGAGCGAGGGGCTGCTGACCTGGATGAATCCGAAGAACGACTTGCTGCTCGCATGGGAGATCGGCTGGGAAGGCGTGGACAATCCGCAGTATGAGATCGACGCGCTCTACCAGCGCTACTTCAACCTCAACTTCCAAGCCTTTGCTGGCTACCGCCTGACGAACGATCCCGACGCGAAGGATCGCGGCCTCATCGGTTTCAATCATCGCCTGCCGTTGATGGTCTGGGCCAATGTGAGCCTCGACACCGAGGGAGACGCGCGACTTACTCTCGCGAAGCGCTTCCAAATCACGCCGCGTCTCGGTGTGTGGGGTGAAGTTTTTTACGACACGGGCACCGAGTGGGAGTGGACGGCGGGTGCTGACTACACGCTCACACGCCACACCTCGCTCACCCTTTCTTATCACAGCGACTTCGGCCTTGGGGCTGGCTTGCTGCTCCGTTTTTGATGGCCTGCGCCATCCTTATCCCAAACCCAAACACACCATGAAAACGAAACTCATCACCCTCCTCACCACTGCGCTGCTTGGCCTCGCGTTGGCTTCCTGCTCCACCACTGGCGGCGCGAAACCCTATCCGTATGACGTGTGCATCGTCAGCGGCAACAAGCTCGGCAGCATGGGCACTCCCATCTCCAAGGTCTATCAGGGGCAGCAGTTGAAATTCTGCTGCAGCCCCTGCGTGGAGGACTTCGACGCGAACCCCGCGAAGTTCATGGCGAAGCTGCCCCATTAATCATCACAAGACTTCGACGAGGCGCGCGGACGTCCTCATCTGGTCAATCCGCAACATGCTATCTCATCAAGGTGCCAGGCACCGCTGTTTGGCCCCTTTGATGAGTCACGGACTGCTTGCCCCTCTGCTTGAATCACCCAAACAGCGCCGTCACAGCTTTACCGCCATCCGTGATCGGCACGGGACGGGTGCCATCCATAAGTTCCTTGCCTGGATCAATGCCCATCGCGGCGTGAATCGTGGCGTGGAAATCGACGAGTGGCACAGGGTTCTCGACGGGCTGCTTGGAAAGCTCGTCGGTCACACCATAGGCACCGCAATGCTTCAGGCCGCCACCAGCGAGAACCATGGAGAAGGTGGTGCCCTGATGGCCGCGTCCACCGCGACCGTCGAATTCCGGCGGGCGACCGAATTCGGTGCCGACGACGATGAGGGTCTTGTCTAGGAGCTTCTGCGTTTTCAAATCGCGAATCAACGCGGCCAGTGCGGTGTCGAGCTCCTGGATAAGTAGATGTTGATTGGCGCTGCCTTCATTGTGGATGTCCCAGCCGGTGCCGTTCATGAAGTTGAGGTTGTGAGACACCTCAATGAAACGCACGCCAGCCTGCACGAGACGACGTGCCAGCAGGCAACGCTGGCCGAACTCGCCGCCGTAGTCGTTGCGCAGGTCTGCGGACTCTTGCTTGAGATTGAAATGCTTCATAAACTGCGGCCCTGAGAGCTTCAGGGCTTGCGCTTGTGCTGTTTGGTAGTCGGCGATGGCCGAATCCTTCGGCGAGCGCTCCATCAGCGGCTGCAGCAGCTTGGCACGCGTGCTGGCGCGGCTTTCATCGACAAATTCTGGGCGGGTGAAGCCGGACGGCCCGGTGTTGGTGTCGGTGAGATAAACGTAGCCCGATTTCGCACCGAGGAAGCCAGGGCCACGGCTCACATTGGGATACCCGATCAAAATGTAAGGCGGTACATCGCTGCTCGCCGCACCACGTTCGTGCGTGATGATCGAGCCGATGCTTGGATAGACCACATTGCCGGAGATCATGCGTCCGGTATGCACGATGTTGGTCGCAAAGGCATGCTCGTCGATGACTTTGTGGTTCACGGTGCGCATGACTGTCACGTGCTCCATCACCTTCGCCGTGCGGCTCAGATGCTCCGTCAACTGCACGCCGGGAACGGAGGTGTCGATGGCCTTGTACATGGAGCCTGCGATCTTCTGCTTGCTCTTGTTATCGCCGAGCTTCTTTGGATCAAACGTATCAATTTGAGCCATGCCGCCACCGAGCCAGATGAAGATGCAATGCTCAGCCTTGCCCTTGGGCGTGTGGACGGGTGTGTTGTTCGCAAACAGGGGTGCGGTGCCGAAAGCGGCGGCGGAGGTGAGAAAGGAACGGCGTTTCATAGTGGTGGGGTTAAGTCGTCGATAATTCGGTGTTTCCAGTAATCGGGGTGGCGTTTGTCGTGCATGACAGCGATCACATAAACGACATCTTCACCAAGCTGGCGATAGATGACCGCATGATGGAAGCGTGGGATATTGCAGCGGCGGAATTCTTGATGGGTGAAGTGGCAGTGCTTGGGGTTTAATCTGATCTTCCGCATGGCCGAACGCAGTTCCTCAATGAAGTCATCGGCCACCCAGAGGCTGCGGGCCTCCAGATGATGAACTGACTCATTGATCTCAGCCTCGACTTCAGGATGCTGTCGCAGCTCGTTCATGAAGGCGTTTCTGAATGCGATCTAAAACAACGAATGCATCCTCGCATGGCACCTTGCCAGAGATGATCTCCTCCCAGCGGCGGTCCAGCGTGGCCTGCAAGTCACTTGTCAGCGGTTCTTCCGTGGCATGAACGCGGCTCAGATGATTGCCGAGCTGTTGATAAAGCTCTTCGCACTCGGCTTCAGATAGCTGCGAGGCTTGTTGAAAGATAGCGGCGGCTGCGGTGCTCATGGTGAAGGGTATTCATCGGGCGTTTGAACTCAAGGGCTGAAAGCCCACTCCGGTGCGTTCAGCATGGCCCAGAGGACGTCTTCCATGCGGGTGCGCCACTGGGCGTCGAGTTTTTCGGTGGGTGGTTCGCCTTGGCGGGCGGCGGCTTCCTGGGCCATGCGGACGGTGGTGGCTTCGCCGTCGAGATGATTGGACCAACTCACATACTTTTCGCGAGTGCGTGTGGGCTTGGAGCTTGGAGCCTGGAGGGTGGAATGACGAGTGTCGAAGCCGGCGCTGAGGTGCTGGGTATAGAGTTCGTGTTCCTGGGCGCTGGGTTTGCGGGTGAGAAGCTTCAAAAATAGGGTGTCGATGAGTTCATCCACGGAGTTCGCTTTCAAGGCGAGGTCGGTGATGCCGTGGTCGTCACTCATGCGGGTAAGCCAGACGCCAAGCGTGCCGTTGCTGAGAATGGCGGGCGGGAGAACGTTCGGATCGGCATCGCGTTTGCTGATGGGGTCCTGGCGTGCAGCACGCCAACCGAAGGCGCTGAGCACGTCGGTGACGGCCTGGATTCTTGGCAGGGCGAGGCTGGGGCGGTCGCGTTCGTTGCTGGTGCTGGTGAGCATCCAACTGCGCCGCGGTTTGCCCATGTGAATGGCATTTTTAAGGTCGCGGGTGTTGTCGATGTCGAGACAGACTTCTTCAGTTTTAAATGGCTTGCCGGTGGCGGCGAAGAGCGAGTCCACGATCTGCTCGGCCTGGAGACGACGCGGGGCTGGGCTGGTGTAAAGCGGGCTGGTGAGCTTCAACTCGGGATCGGTGGCGCGTTGATAGGCGTGGCTGTTCAAGATGAGGCGAGTGAGATTTTTCACGTCGTAACCACCGCGCACGAACTCACGTCCGAGCCACTGGATGAGTTCTGGATGCGTGGGTTTGCCTTTTTCCCAGTCTTCGACGGGTTCGACGATGCCGCGGCCCATGAAGCGGGACCAGATGCGGTTCGCGGTGACTTGCGCGAAGCGCTCGTTTTGAGGCGCGGTAATCATGGCGGCGAGCACATCACGCGTGTCCTGCGGATCTTCGGCGAGCTTGGCCACCGATTCGTCGCAGAACTCAGCGAAGGGCCACTTCGGCTGCACTTTGGTGCCGGGCATGAGCGTGACCTGGATCAAGGGCTTGCGGCCACCAGCGTGGATCTTGTCCATCGGCACGCTGCTGGTTTTCGGCACTTCGATTTCCTTCGTGCCGAGCATGGCGGCGAGTTCAAAGAGGTCTTGTTGCAGCGATTTGCCGGTGGGCGAGTCGTGGCAGCGGGCGCACTTCATTTCCACGCCAAGGAAGGCAGTGCTGACGATGGTCCCCTTCGCGGCCATGGGCACGTCGTTCTGTGACGCGGTGCCAAAGCCAGCCGGACCGCCGAGACGCTCGCTGCCCTTCATGCGCAGGAGTTCGGTGACGAAGAAATCCATCGGCTTGTTGTCCTTCAGCGACTCATAGAGCCACCAACGGAAGGGGCCGGTGTTGTTGAGCGTGGGATTGAGGATGTTCGGATTTTCGGCGAGCACGTCCTGCCAGTAGCCCATCCAGTTGTCCGCCCAGCGTGGGTCATTGAGCAGGCGGTCGATGGCGGCCTTGCGGTCGGGGTTCTTTTGAAAGGCTGCGATTTCTTCGAGCGTCGGCGCGACGCCGAAAGGCTTGCCTTTGGGCGGCATGACTTCGTCTTCATCGCCGGAGGTGACGCGGGCGATGATGGAACTGTGATCAGGTTTGCCGGGTTGAACGGCCGCGCCGTCTGATTTGCCGCCTTTGAGTGCATCAGCCAGCGAATCAAGATGCAGCCCACCTTTGGCCTTCGCACCGCGGTGGCATTCGTTGCATTTGGTCTCAAGAATGGGCATCACATCTTTGAAATAGTCGATGCTGCCTTTGTGCGCGTCCTGCGCCTTCACGCCGTCGATGCGGGCGGCGATGAAATGGTCGATCTCATTGCTGGCAGGGAAGTTTTTCGGCAGTTCGGGCACCTTCACAGGTGCCACCTTCGCCAGCCAGGCTTTCGCAGCCTCACGGCGTTGCGTCCAATACGGATCGGACTTCGCACGAAGTTCGGCGCGCTTCTTTGAATTGATCACGTCGTAATGAGCGGAGCGTTCCTTCTCATACTCGGCCCAGTCAGCGTCATTGTAGGTCACCACGCGTTTGCTTGGTGTCACGAGTTTCCAGGTCTCTGTGCCTTGCTTTGACCAAGCAACGACGGTTTCGCCAAGCTCAGGGCGGCGAATGCTTTTCCCGACATAGCTGCCCACGATGGTCTCTAGCACGAAGAATTGCGGCTTGCCGGTGCCTTCGAACTCACACCAAGATTCGCGATTGCCCGGCGGCACGAAGCGGAAGTCGGGGCCGAGGTCGAGGTACTCTTTTTGGTCAGCCACGAGATGATGGCCATCGCTGTCAGCGGGTGGAAAGGGCGTGGTGAGGCTGGTTTTCCCGTCGATGTAGAGATTCGTGGCACCCCGGGCACGCAGCAGCAGGCGGTGCTTGCCTTTGGGGAAGGTCACGAGGGCAGCGGCGCGCAGAAGGAAGGGGACATGGCGGTCGCCACGCACGCCGGTCTCGACGTATTTCTGCGGTACGTCGAAGAAGCCGAACACGTCCTCCGTGTAGGTCTCGCCAACCTTCGGCGGTTCGCTGGGCCAAGCGTTGGCATCAGGCATGCCTTCCTCCGCCAGTTGCACGAGCACACGGCCTGCGGGCACTTCTTTTTTCGCGATCGGTGGCGAAGGTGGGATGAATTGATACTTCGCCTTCAGCGCCTCGGTGTCGATGGGGCCGCGATAGATCGCCACTTCATCCAGCCAGCCATTCAATGAATGCGAGGAGGCCAAGGTGGAGCCGCTGCCGATCATGACTGCGTCGCCATCGCTCACAGGGCCGCGATCCGTCGCGCCGCCCATGTCCCAGGTGCCGTCGGTGGGCTGGCCGTCGATGAAGCCCTTGATGCTCTTTGGCTGCCCGAAGGTGTACGTCACCGCGATGTGGTGCCAGCCTTGCAGCGGCATCGTGTCCTTCGACCACCAGCGATGCCAGTCGCCCTTTTTGTCGGGGACACTGGCGCTGTGAAAAAGAAACCCAATTTGCGCCCCGCCTTTGCCTGTTTGGAGGCGCAACGCGTAGTTTTGATTGTTTTGGCCAAACTCCTTGGTCCCGAGTCGGCCCTTGCCGATGATGTAAGGCGTGCCGCTGGCTCCTGGAGCCTTCACCCAGGCTTCGAGCATGATCGTTTCGTTCAGACCGAAGCGCAATTCCTCGTTGTCCGCGATCTTGAGCGGCTTTTTGCCTTCACCGACGAAACGGCTGGCCGTGTTGTCCTTGGCAAAGCTAGGGTAAGTCGGCGCACGCGGTCCAGGTTCTTGTTGGTCATCAAAACGCCACTGCATCACCGGCTTGAGCGTGGTCTTGTCAGAAACGTCGTTGCCGGCGTTGGTGTCGTTTTGGGCGAGGGCAGCGGAAGTGAGAAGAAGAGTGCTGAAAAGGACGGAGCATGTCATATTTCTACCAACGGCGGTTTGTCCCGTCTTTCAGCATTCCTGGCCCCCCACTTTCGTGAGGGGCGATGTAAAACTCTACACCTGCACCAAGCCGCGACGAATCGCCTCCGCCGTCGCCTGGGCTCGGTCGTTGACCTTCAGCTTCATCAGAATGCGGCTGACGTGCTGCTTCACGGTGTCCTCGGAGATGCCGAGTGTGGCGGCGATTTCTTTGTTGGCGTTGCCGCGGGTGACGAGCGTGAGGATTTCGCGTTCGCGGGGCGTGATCTCGGGCTCGGAAAGGCGGTCCTGGAGGCGCTTTTCGATATCAGCTGGCAAACTGCGCTCACCGCGGGCGACGCTGCGGATGGCGGCGAGTAAGGCATCACGGGAGGAGGATTTTTGCAGATAGCCTAGGGCACCTGCTTTGAGTGCGGTGTGGATTTCGTCGTCGCGGGCGAAGGTGGAGAAAATGAGCACACGAGCGGCGGGATGCGCGCGAAGCAGCGCGGCGGTGGCGTCGATGCCGCTGAGGCCGGGCAGTTGGATGTCCATCAGCACGACATCGGGCTTGGTTTGGGCAAAAAGCCTCGAAGCGTCCTCGCCCTGATCTGCCTCGCCGACGACTTTCAGGTCGTCCTCAAGCTCCAACGACGCCACAAGGCCGCTGCGGACGACAAAGTGATCGTCGATCAAGAGAAGAGAAATCGGGAGCGACATGGGAGCGGGCAAATGACGAATTCAAAATGACGAATGGCGAAGGAAAGTCGAAGCTCGAATGACGAAATGTCCTCGATCTGGATTCTTTCCATATTGGGACTTCAGATTTCGTCATTTCGAGCTTGGTAGCGCTGCGTCCTGATGGGTGATCTTTAACCGCTGATAGCATGGTGCCATCGCCGCCGCTGACTCCATTTCTCGTGCTCTGCCTCTTTGTACGCCCAGCCATGTCACCGATGGGGAGAAGACCTCCGGTCATCAGCGACTTTTCCCCTGTCGCTGAAAGCCCTCGCACTCTCGCATTCAGTGGCTAGCATCCACCTTCGAATGTCAGCCGCCACCTTTCTCAAAGAATTCTGCCGCAACTGGAAGACCGTCGGCGCCATCGCGCCTTCCAGCCCGGCATTGGCGGAGCGCATGATGGAGACCGCCGGAGTCTGGCAGGCGAAACGTGTGCTGGAGCTCGGCCCGGGCACCGGAGCCTTCACCAACGCCATCTCAGACTCCATGCCGCACGGGGCCGACTACCTCGGCATTGAGCTGAACCAGACCTTCGTCCAGCAGCTCACCCCGCGTTTCCCCAAGATGCACTTCGAGTGCGCCGGGGCGCAGGAGTTTGATTTCAGCCAAGTTCTGCCGCCCGGAGAAAAATTCGACACCATCATCAGCGGCCTGCCCTGGACGGCCTTTCCGCGCGGCTTGCAGGAGGCCATTTTGAACAACGTGCTGCCGCATCTCGCGCCCGGCGGCTGCTTCGCCACCTTCGCCTACTTCGGCTTTCACCGGCTGCCCAGCGGCCGCCGTTTCTGCAGCCTGCTGCATGATCTGACCCACGGCGTGGAGACCAGCCGCGTCGTCTGGCGCAATCTGCCGCCCGCCTTCGTTTACATCGCCCGCAAGCCTGCCGTCTAAATGACTCTGGCCGTCGTGGGCCTCCTGGCCGGATAACGCTTCGATCGCCTTGGTGTTGACCATAAGCGTCGTCATGCTGGTTCGGGTTGCTGATCAAACACTCCAGGTTGTGCTCTCCGGTATGCCTCTCGCTCTGAATAGACCGGCTACAGGGTCATCTCGATGTCGAATCACCTCTATGGTCATGTCGTCAAGGACATCGGAAAGTGGAGTGTGGGCAGGAAGTCGCTCTAGCAGGGCGCTGACCAACTGTGTGTGTCGCTTCAAGATCACCGCAGTGGAAATGACTGTCTCTCCCGCCTCATTGATATGTGTCACGGAGGCTCCTCGGGCAAGCAACTCAAGGCATATCTCGGTGCGGCCTAGCTGAACAGCCTCTTGAAGCGGGGTGGAACAAAAGTGGTTCACTGTGTCAATCTCTGCGCCTAGCTCAATGAGGGACAAAACTACGGAAAGGACATTCTCGACAGCCATCCAGGGTAGCAAGGTCTCTCCTAGGCCACTCCGGGCATCCAGCAGCGACCTGTCTCTTTTCAATCGCGATACACCCTCGCGTGGCCTAGCGAGAAGCAGGTCACGCAACTCATAGAATGGCGGTCTATTTGTGTTAGCCACTGTGGAGGATTCGGTTTCTAGGCCAGAAGTTGTTCAGCCACACCAAACAGTGGGCGAACCCGATTCGCACACTGTTTTTCTAGAAGCCAGCTTTGATCAGTCTCTCCGCGTTCTCCAAAACTCGGCGGTGCAAATCTGTGCTCATCAGGCTCGGGTATGTGAGTCCGTTGATTTGATCTCACTCCGCCTGCTTCTTCTTTTTGCCTTTGCCCTTCTTTTTGGGTTCGGCACCGGTTGGTGGCGTGTTTTTCAATGGCATCGGCGCTTTCACGGACTCACGCCACGCGATCATCTTCGCGTGCAGTTCTTTCGCCTTGTCCAGCATCTCGGTGGCAAGGTTTTTCGACTCGCCGATGTCTTCTTTGAGATTGTACAACTCCAGACGGCCGTCTTCGAAGAACTCCATCAGCTTCCACTCG
>JAJTDU010000098.1 GCA_021298725.1 Verrucomicrobiaceae bacterium
TCCCCTGCGGTTTCCGCTCGCCGAACTTCTTGATGAGCGTCTGCGCCGCCTTTTCGATGAAGCCGTCCATCTTCTGCGCATTGCACGGCCAAGTGTGGTCCATCGGCAGGTTCCACCGCGCAAACTTCGCCGCCTCCGAGCGCTGAATCGCCTCCGGCGTCGCGGTCTTGATCAAATAATAGTCCTGCCCCAGCCGCGTGCTCGAAACCGCCCCAAACTGCTGCAACACCTCCGGCGCAATCCCTTCAAAAATCTCCGGGATGCGCACCAGCCAGGGCTTCAAGTTGGCGGCTTCGTTCTTGGCAGCGTTCGTCATGTGTCCACGCTCTCGCCTCGGCGCAGGGTCAGTGCAAGCAGGTGCCATTAATCCTTGGCGAATCCCATTCCCTTTCTACCCTCCGCGCCCCGCATGTCCGTCAAGCTCCGCCTCAACACCGCCACCGTCACCAACGTCGTCCTCGCCAAGGTCGGTAATCCGCAGCGCGAAGAGCCACTGCAAACCTCCCGCGAGGTCTTTAAAGTCGCCGAAGCCGACCAGGAAAACCTCACCGCGCTGTTCATCAAGCCCTTCAAAGCCTGCATCGCCCACCGTTTCACGCATCACACCTCGCTCGCCCAACATGAGGTCAACAACTGCGCCAAGGCCATTTTTGCCGACGAGGACAACCTCCTCGCCAAAGGCGTCGAGATCGCCCAGCGGCTCTACGCCAAGTCCAATCACCCCAACATCAAAGCTGGTGATCTCTGCATCGCCATGCTCAAGGAAGTCCACATCGAGGGCGAACTCGTGAATGGCCTCTGCATTTTGAAAAGCGACAGCGTGGTGCCCTTCCTCACCATCACGCCGCGAAATGGCGACCTCCAGCTCAGCACCGAGCACGGCATCAATCCCGACAAGATCGACAAAGGCTGCCTCATCCTCAATCACTGGGCCGAAAAAGGCTACTACGTGCTCACCTTTGATCGGAGTGGCAGCGACTCCCGCTTCTGGGTGCGTGAATTCCTCGGCGTGGAGGCCGTGCCAGACGCCGCCTTCCTCACCAACGCCTACGCGAAGATGGCGGTGTCCTTCCTCGAAGAGCAAAAGTCCGCCGATGACGACACGCCGCCCTGGGAAACCGCCACCGCCGCCAAAGACGCGCTCGATTACTTCGAAGACCGCGAAAAGTTCGAGCTTCAGGAGTTCGAGCAATAAGTCCTCAAATCTCCAGATGCCATCGCCCAATTCCAGGAGCACCGCGCCCGCGTCGAGGAAGAGCAAGGCCAGCCGCTGGAGACCAGCTTCGAAATCTCCAAGAAAGACCTCAGCAAGGCCAAAAAGCGCATCGCCGCCGTCCTCCGCCTCGACACCGGCGTCGAAATCCACATCAAGCCCGGCAGCAGCGACGCCGATCCCCAGATCGAACGCGGTTACGACGACAAGAAGGGCATGCAGTTCGTGAAGGTTTATTACAACAAGGACGTCAGCGCGGGCTGATCGCTTTTTGAGGCCCCATGAACCCGAACGCCGATCCCGACTCACCGCAGCGCCTGTGGAAAATGGGTCGTGTGGTGCTTCAGCGTGAAACCGCGCATCGCGGCGGTAAAACGGTGATTGTCATCAAAGACTTCGCCACGCACCTGCCGATCTCCGTCATCGAGACCATCGCCAAACGCGTCCGCGCTGCCTGCGGTTGTGGCGGCACCGTGCGGGACAAGCGCATCGAGATCCAAGGCGATCAGGCCGCCAAGGTGCGCGCGGTTCTCGAAGCTGAGGGTTTCGAGGTCAAAGGTGTGAAGTGAGCGGCAGGGGAAAACCAGTTGCCAGCCCCTTGGCGGCTGCTAACGCTCAAAACACTCTACTATGATCGTCGCCCCCAAAATTCGTGGATTCATCTGCACCACCGCACATCCGACCGGTTGTGCCAAACACATCGCTGACCAGATCGCCGTCGTCAAAGGACGCGGCCCCATCGCCAACGGCCCAAAGAAGGTGCTCGTGATCGGTTCTTCCACTGGCTACGGCTTGTCTTCGCGCATCGCGGCGGCGTTTGGCTCGAATGCGGCCACCATCGGTGTGTTCTTTGAAAAACCCGCTGAAGCTGACCGCTGCGGCACCACGGGCTGGTACAACTCCGCTGCCTTTGAAAACGAGGCCCAGGCCGCTGGTTTGTATGCGCGTTCATTCAACGGCGACGCGTTCTCCGATGCGATGAAGACGGAAGTCATTGAAGCGATCAAGAAGGACCTCGGACAGGTCGATTGCATCATCTACAGCCTCGCCTCCCCCCGTCGCACACAGCCGAAGACCGGTGAGGTCTTCAAATCGGTGCTCAAGCCGATCGGCAGTGCTTCCTACACGAACAAAAACCTCAACACCGGCACCGGCGTGGTCAATGAAGTGACCATCGAGCCAGCCAACGACGACGAGATCGCCCAAACCATCGCCGTCATGGGCGGTGAAGACTGGGAAATGTGGATTGATGCGCTGCTTGCCGCCGGCGTGGTCGCCGAGGGCACGCAAACCGTGGCCTACAGCTACATCGGACCGGAAGTGACTTGGCCGATCTACAAGAACGGCACCATCGGCCGTGCCAAGGAAGACCTGGAACGCGTGCAGCGAGTGCTCGACACCAAGCTGGCCGCCATCAAAGGCAAAGCTTGGGTTTCCGTGAACAAAGCGCTCGTCACGCAGGCCAGCTCCGCCATTCCTGTGGTGCCGCTGTATATCTCGCTGCTTTACAAGGTCATGAAGGCCGAGGGTACGCATGAAGACTGCATGGAGCAGATGGACCGCCTCTTCCGCGAGCGCCTCTACAACGGCAATCCACAGCCGGATGAAGCCGGACGCATCCGTGTCGATGACTGGGAGATGGCTCCCGCCGTGCAGGAACTCGTCGGCAAACGCTGGGCCGAGGTGAATACCGAGAACTTCGCCGAACTCGGCGACTTCGAAGGCTACCAGTCCAGCTTCCTGCGCCTCTTCGGCTTCGGCCTCGAGGGCGTGGATTACGACGCCGATGTGGACGTGAATGTCCGCGTGCCATCACTGGCCTGAAGCCTCATGTTTCCTTACCTCGCTCTCGCTGACGAAAAGCCGTGGCAACCCGGCCCCTACGAAGGCGTTGAGCTGAAGATCCTGCACCGGCATGAGTCCACAGGTGGAGTCGTGGTGCTGCGGAAGTTTCATGCCGGGATGACTCTTCCCGCGCACACACATCCCGCAGCCAATGAATGGGCGTGGATTCTTTCCGGCGAATGGCAGGAGAGCGAGGTCACCTACACACCCGGCACGCTCTTTTTCGCGCCCAAAGGCACTCCACACGGACCGCATGTTGCCAGGACCGAAGTCATCAGCCTGACGCTGTTTGACGGCCCGCTGACGGTGCTGTGATCAATGGGTGCGTTTGCGCGTGAGCATGATCTCGTTGCCCTCGGGGTCCACGCACATGGCCAAATGCGGCGGCTCGCCGTTTTCCGGCTGCGGCTCACGCGTGAGCTGACCGCCTGCGGCGATGATTTCATGGGCACCTTCGATCACATCCGGCACCTGGAAGCTGAGGCCAGTCCAGGTGCGGCTGCCTTCGCCGCCGCCGTGGATGCCGATGATGCCGTCGCAGATGGACACCTCGCTGATGATGTCGTTCTGCTTGAGGATGGTGCCGCCGAAGACCTGCGCGTAGAAATTCACGGCGCGGTTCATGTCGGCGGCCCAGATGACGTATTTGAGGCGTTCTACTTTCATGTGCACCGTCTGTGCCTCAGTTCAGACGACGAGAACAGCGAATTCTGCACTCAACTTGCGCCCCTGCCGCGAATCACCGCAGGCAATGTCTGCGCGAGAATTTTCAAATCGAGCCAGAAGGACCAGTTGTCGATGTATTTGAGGTCGAGCGCGACCCATTCCTCGAAGTTCTTGATGCCGTTGCGACCGGTGACCTGCCACAGGCAGGTGAGACCGGGTTTGACGCTGAGACGGCGGCGCTGCGCGTGCTTTTCGATGCGCTGAATCTCATACACAGGCAGAGGCCGCGGCCCGACGAGACTCATGTCACCGCGGAGCACGTTGATGAGCTGCGGCAGCTCGTCGATGCTGGTGCGGCGCAGCCAGCGGCCGAAGGCAAAGATGCGCGGGTCGTTGGTGATTTTGAAAACAGGGCCATCCATCTCGTTGTGCGTCTCCAGTTCGGCACGTTGCGCCTCGGCGTTCTGATGCATGGTGCGGAATTTCCACATGACGAATGGCCTGCCGTAATGGCCAGCACGTTCCTGCTTGAAGAAAATGGGACCGCGTGAGCCGAGGCGGACGCCAATGATGGCGACGAGCCAGAGCGGCAGTGACAGCACGAGCATCATGAGCGCACCGACGCGATCGACGATTCCCTTACACAACAGTTCCCACGAGGCCTGCGGCGTGCTGTGAAACACCAGCATCAGACGCCCCCCAAGCACATCGAAGGTTGGGCGGGCGATGGCGGTCTGGAAGAAATCAGCGGCGATCCATGCCTCGACGCCTTCAGTTTCACAGGCCTGCACGGCTTCTTCGATCTTGCTGAAATGCACATGCTGGGCGGCAAACAGCACACGACTGATGGAATGTTCATGTAGCGCGGCTACCAGGTCGGACACTGGATGCTGCATGATATCGAGTTGGCCCACGATCTCGATTTCCGCCCCCTGTTCAGCGGTCATATTCGTGAGGAAGGCGTCCAAATCGGTCTGAGCACCGGCGATGATCACGCGCTCACGACCTTTGCCTGAAATCAACTGATGGCGCAGCCGGTCACGCTGCCAAGCTTCTCGCAGCAACAGTGACAAAGCTCCGAGAGCGACCGAGAAAATGACGACAGCGCGGCTTTCGACTGACCATTTAAAGAACACCATGCAGAAGGCAATGCACATGCCGATCACGGCCAGTGCCTCCGCAAGCTGGCGCACGGAGCGCCCAGTTGTCTTGTGACTGATTTTCGAGTAAAAGCCGCGTGCCTCTAGGACGATCGGGGTGAATGGTGCCACGACCGCGATGACCCAATAAAATTTCTCGAGCGGCGGGATCTCAGGCACGTCGGACAAGAACACTGGAACCATCGATGAGCGCAGGAAATGCCCGAACCACAAGCAGAACGCCAGCAATGCGCTGTCGAACAACTCAGTGAGCTGCAAATTGATTTCTTGCTTCCGACCCAGCATAGTAGCGAGTAATTAACTAAAATTTGCTTAGAATTGTTAAAATTATAGTCCGCCTAGCCAATGGCTCAACTCGTTTCATCCAAAAACTTACTCTTTTCCTCCCGACCACTGGCGGTCGGGGTCATTGCTGATTCGGCAGCACTGGAGCATTTCACGTCGCTTGACGCTGCAGCGCGCTCGGCCTTGTGCGACGTGGCGGAGCTGCGGCTCGACCAGTTGCAGCTTCCAGTGGTCGATTTGCGCGCTCGATTGGCTGGGAATGAGACACCGCTGCTTCTGACCTCCCGTCATCCAGCTGAAGGCGGCCAAGGCCCGGAAGATCCGGTGGCCCGTGCCGCCATGATCGAGCCATTGCTCGATCTCGCCACACTCATCGACCTGGAATTGCGCAGCGCCATGCAGATGCAGAGCACGATCGCCAAGGCACGCGCTGCCGGAGTGCCGGTGCTCGGCTCGTTTCATGATTTCCAGGCCACCCCTTCGGACGACGTGCTGCTAGGCGCGGTAAATTTCGCCCAGCAGGCCGGTCTCGACGCGGTGAAATTCGCCACCTACCTGAACACGCAGGAAGACTTGATCCGCCTCATGAAGCTGGCAGGCGGAACGCACCGTCTGCGCTTGTCCGTCATGGGCATGGGGCCGTGGGGCCGCGTTTCACGGCTGGTGCTGGCAAAAAGTGGCAGCCTGCTGAATTACGGCTTCATTGGCGCCTCGAACGCGCCCGGCCAGTGGCCTGTCGCCCGCCTGAAAGAACTTCTCTCGGAACTTTAACATGACCCTTTCCATCCCTTTCCAACACGCCGGCCGTGCCTTGACCGCCGGGCTCTTTTGCGCGGCACTGGCAGGCTGTGACGACCCGAAGCGCGAGCAGCAACTCCAATGGCGCGAGGAAGAGGCGGAGGCAAAAATCGCCGCCACTGCGAAGCGCGAGAACGCCATGACGGCCGAGCGCCAGCGCATGGAGCAGGAAAAATCCCAGCTCGCCGCCCGCGAAGCCCTGGTCGAGCATCTCAAAAAGCAACTGGCCGAGGAGTTGGAGAAAACGAAGAAAGTCCGCCACGAAATCGAGATCAAAAACCTCCGCGGCCCCATTCCGCAGATCAGCGCAGCACGCTGCATCGTCATCGACGCTGAGAGCGAAGACATTTTGTTTGAGAAGAACCCGGATGTGAAAGGTGCCATCGCCAGCACCACGAAGATCATGACTGGCCTCCTGGTCGTCGAGGCGGGTGATCTGGATAAGATCGTGACCATCGAGCTCAGCGACACGCAATGCGCCCCGGTGCGCATCGGCCTCAAGGTTGGCGAGACTTTCACCCGCCGCCAGCTTCTCACCGCCATGATGGTGAAAAGCTCCAACGACATCGCCCAAGCGCTCGCACGAGACAATGCAGGCAGCGTAGCCGCGTTTGCCGAAAAGATGAACGCACGCGCAAAGGCACTCGGACTCGAAAGCACCTTCTTCGTCAACCCACACGGACTTCCCTCCACGACGGACAAAGATCCTTACAGCACAGCGCGAGAACTCGCCGCCATTGCCAAAGCAGCCGACAAGCAGCCAGAGCTGCGCAAGATCGTGAAGCTGCAAAGCTACAAGTTCACCCGGCCCGCGGGTAAATCCATCGACCTAGCAAACACGAACCGCGTCCTGCGCAACGCCAGCTACTGTGATGGCATGAAAACCGGTTACACCGATGCCGCAGGCTACTGCCTCGTCGCCACGGGCCATCGCAATGGCCGTCGCCGCATCGTCGTGGTGCTCAATGACACCAGCGAAGGCGTGTGGAAAGATGCTCAGTCATTGCTCGACTGGGCGCTGAAGGCCTAAAACGCACTCGTGTGGCTTTGCACAAGCCCTACGTCGAAGACGACCGCCCTACTGACTGACTGCTGTCACGTCCTTGAACGGGCTGCCTTCGAGAATTTGCTTTTCCTGCGTCTCCTTCGAGGCAGCGGGGTCAGGATTGAGCGTCAGGATGTAGGCCACCACGTCTCGGAGCATCTGATCGTCCTCAATGAAGAAGTTGGTGATCTGCACCATCTTGGCCCCGTTCACGTCGCTTTTGTGAGTGCCGCGTTGGCCGGTTTTGAATTTTTTGAGCTGGTCGGCCAGATACCAGCCTTGGCGGCCGAGCAACGGTGGGCTGCCGAAGGCCATCTCCCCGCTGGCATTGTAGCGGTGGCACTCCATGCAGCGCTCTTGAAACAGTTGCAGGCCCGCCTGGGCGCTGGCCTCGGCCATTTCACGGTTTTGGCCCTGCGGCACGACCATGGGCAGCTTCTCCACATGTTCGACCACCGCCTGGATCTGCTTCGGCTGCAATGCCTTGGCGATCGTGGCCATCATGAAGGACGGTGGATCGGCGGCGTCATGACCGCGCCGGCCTTCACGGAAGTTCGTGAACTGCGTGTGCACATACCACGAGGGCATTCCAGCGATGGAGGGTGATTTCAGCTCCACCTTGCCCTCCCCGCTGTTCCCATGGCACTGCGCACAGACCGTTTGGAAAATCGTTTTGCCATCCGTGGCTTGCGTGGGTGCCACCACAGGCACCACGGGGTCGGCAGCCTGCGACCACGCAGCGCTGGTGCTCAAGAGCACGAAGGCGAGGTAATGGCGCTTGATTTTCATGGTCGGGAAACGCGGTAAGTTGCACACGGGTTACAACCATGCCGCAATGAACCTGCCGCAGGGCCTTCTTTGCCAACATCCGCGCACCGCAGGACAAATCCGGCGCGTGCTTGCGCTTCGCTCCCGCCTGTGCCTTTCTGCCGCATGCCTCTTCCTGCGAATGTTGTCGAACTCACCCAGACGCTGGTGCGCATCCCATCGGTGAATCCTGATGGCGATCCCGGCACCGATGGCATCGGAGAGGAACGCTGCGCACGGTTTGTGGGCGAATTTCTAGCCGCGAGCGGTGCCGCAGTCACACTTGATGAAGTCGAACCCGGCAGACCCAATGTGATCGGCCGCTTTCCCACGAATCCGAGCCCTAGTGGTGCCCCAAAGCCACGCATCCTCTTCGCGCCGCACACGGATACGGTGAGCGTCGGTGGCATGACCATCGATCCCTTCGGCGGAGAGCTGCGCGACGGCAAAATCTGGGGCCGTGGAGCCTCGGACACCAAAGGCCCAATGGCCTCGTTCCTTTGGGCACTGCATGAAATGCGCGATGAGATCCCCAACCTGCCCGTGGAAGTGCATTTCGCCGGTTTTATGTCCGAGGAGAGCGCCCAACTCGGCTCACAGCATTTTGCGAAGCATCACGGCCGCTACGATCTCGCCATCATCGGAGAACCGACCAGTTTG
>JAJTDU010000099.1 GCA_021298725.1 Verrucomicrobiaceae bacterium
TTTTGCATCTCGCGGCGTGCGAGCCAAAGCGCGATCGGAACCCAAACGGCGGCGGCAACTATTCCGAGGCCCCCGATCACGAGCAGCTGCCGCGTGGTCATCATCAAGCTGGCGATGACGAACCCGAGGAGAAAATTCCAGCCAAAGCCGCGCCGCACGCGCAGGATGCAGCGGACACGCGTCAAACAGCGGCCCTCGCCGTGACATTCGGTCACGCTGAGCCAAGCGTGTGAAATAGACGCCCACGGCCAAGCCTCAAGGTCAAACCAGCGCCAGCCATCGTCCTCACGATGGAGAATGTGCGCGGTTTTGAGCGTGCGGCGCATTGCCTGCAGCCAGGCGTCACGGGTGACGCCGGTCTCACTCCAGAAACGCAGCGTGCCGAGCGTGATCGCGCTCTTGTGCGGCATCTCAGGCGGAAGGATCTCCGGCAGCACAGGGTGGCGGCTCGGACGTGCGCCGAGCGTGATCATGCCGCGCAGCCGCGCCCATTCACGCACCATGGGCTGCATCAAACTCAGCCACCACAGCAGCGGACGATCTCCCGGACGCGATGAAGCGCGGGAGCTGACCCGCCATGCCGCCCAAACGGCAAACAACACGACGAACACGCCTATCTCGAACTGCTGGCACACCAGTGCGACCAGCAACAACGCGAGCCACAGCACGCCGGTGAAATGCTCCCACCAACGAAACGATGACGCGGCATAAATGACCTGAAAAGCGCCCAGCCCGAAGGAGCCGTGAAAAATGCTGCCTTCGACGGGATGGTCGGCAGGAAGCTGCTCGCCATAGATGCCGCCGCGCCAGCGCGCACCGCCCAGCGGACCGAAGCGGCCGGGATGCGCCTTCATCAGCAAGGCCTCGGCATGGCCGTAGCCGAGTTGCTGCTTCAAATAAGCCTTCACGGTTAAGCGGCGGTGATGCCAGACCATCGCGCCCGGCACAAAGCGCAGCGTGCCGTGCTCTCGCAGCCGCCAGCAGACATCCACGTCATCACCGGCGGATTTGAACTGAGCGCGGAAGCCGCCGATACGATCAAGCATGTCTTTGCGGATCGCCAGATTGCAGCCGGGCAGATGCTCGGCCTCGGTATCGTTCAGCAGCACATGCGCGGGTGCTCCTGGAGCGGCAGCAACGACGCGTTCGATGCGATTGCGCGGCGGTGGCGGGATATTTGGCCCGCCGGCGGCCACGACGTGATCTTCGCTGAACGCGTGGCTCAAATGCAGCAGCCAGTCGGGATGTGCGATGCAGTCGTCGTCGGTGTAGGCCAAAAGGCAGCCGGTGGCGAGCTGCGCGCCGAGATTCCGCGCCACGCTGAGCCCGGCATGCTCCTGACGATGGTATTTCACCCGCTCGAAGCTTTGCGCGATCTGCGCCGTGGCATCGCTGGAGCCGTCGTCGATCACCAGAACCTCGAAATCGGGATAACGCAGCGCCAGCAGCGATTCGAGGCAAGGGCGCAGCGTGGCGGAGCCGTTGAGCGTGCAGACGATGACCGAGAGGCACGGTGGATTTGCGGGCGCTGTCAGTTGGGCAGGCAAATCACGCACCGCAGCGCATGCGGGCCGCTCGTTGCGCTCACGATCCACGATGCCAAAGCTCCAGCCGGTGACTTCCTGCCCGCCGCGATGCCATTCGTCCGTGTAAGCGAACCACACGCCGCCCGCGGTGCCACAGCGCAAAAGGCAGGCGTGCTGCCAGCGCATGACCTCGGCTTGTTGCTCAGCGCCATGCGCGTTCACGTCGAGGCCGAACTCAGTGATGAGCAGCGGCTTGTTGCCCGCGAGATTTTGCAGCCGGGAGAGGCAGGCGGAGAATGCCTCGCGTGACTCGAGATAGACGTTCACCGCGAGAAAGTCCGCGTTGCGCGGCACGAGATACTCGGTGGAGGGGTAGGTAGCGTAGCTGACGAGCGTCTGCGGTGCCTGCTCACGGGCGATGCGGATCAGCTTCTCCATGAAATCACGCACACGCTCCGGCCCCATCCAGCGCACGAGCGTCTTTTCGATCTCGTTGCCGACGAGAAACGCGACGATGCAGGCATGGCCGCGCAAGCGCGAGGTGGTTTCCGAGATGCGCTGCTCGATTTCATGCCGCAGGGCGCGGTCTGAGAGAAAATCGACATGCTCAGCCCACGGAATTCCGACGATGAGGCGCAGCCCCTTGGATTCGACCTCACGCAGCACCGCAGGCGTGGGCAGCTCGTAAATCCGCACGGTGTTGAAGCCAAGCGAGGCGATGTGGCGCAGATCCGAGGCAAGGCGATCATCCTCGGGAAACGGCTCGCCGCGTGAGTTCGGCTTGAACGGCCCATAACTGACACCGCGCATGAAGAACGGCGCACCACCGGCCAGTTGGAGAAATTTTCCCGCCGTGACCACACGCGCCGCGAGATTCGCGGTCGTGGTATGGGCAGACGGTGGGGCAGCACTCATTCGGGAGCGGATGTTGAAGCAGGGACGAGCCGCAGGCCAGCCAGATTCAACTCCGCTGCGCTTCAGCCCGCCTTTTCCTGCGACTCAGCAGGCACGCTCGTCAATTCATCGGGCTTTTTCACTTCCATCACGACCCAGCCGTCCCCTTCTTTGGCGATGCGGCGGCCGTTGATGGCAAAGACGACACACAGGCCGATGAACACAGAGGAAGCTTCGAGCAGAAAGGGGGTAGTGACGAACGCAAAGAGATAAGCGAGTCCCTGAAGAGTGATCTCTCTGGCCGTCTCATTGACCACCGCGGCCACCACGGCCGCGATCACAAAGGCAAGGGTCCAGAGCACCGGCTCAAGCCAGCCGGAAGATGACGCGGGAGTGGGTTCGGAGGCAGGCATAGGGTCAGTTGGCTGGGGTGTCTCTTCGCACCGAGATGATCTGCTTGGCGTTTGCAGTCAATGGTTTGTCCTCGGCAGCGGAAGGTGTTGGGTCATTTTCTGGCAGCGCGGCAGGCACAATTTGGCGCCGGGATGCGCGGCGTCTTCAAGGGACAACCCACATTTTTCACGCGCCACGGTGAGCAGTTGTCCAAAGGAAGTTGGCATGGTTGTGGCGCTCATGGTGACAGCATTGCCGCCGGTTGCGATGAAATTTTTTCGCCAGCATCCCGCTCATGCGCCGCTGGCGGCATGGATGCGATCCAAAAAAACGGAGACCGTCACCGGTCTCCGTTCAAGGGTTTCAGAAGGATGGAAATTCAAGCTTACTTTGCCTCACCGAGGACGCGTTTGATGTCAGCGGCCTGCTGGTCGGTGCTGGCGGCGTAGTCCTGCCAGACGACCTTGCCGTCCTTCACGAGGAAACAACTGCGTTTGGCGAGCGAGAGCACACCTTTGAACATTTTTTCGACCTTGAAGGCGGCGGCGATTTTGCCTTCGGGATCAGCGATGAGGTCGTAAGGCAGGGTGAACTTGTCTTTGAACTTTTTCTGCGCCTCAGGCTTGTCAAAGCTCACACCGAGCACCTGGACGCCAGCCTTGGTTAGATCCGCGAAGGCATCACGCAAAGAGCAGGCCTGCTTGGTGCAGCCGGGAGTATCGGCCTTGGGGTAGAAGAAGACGACCGTGGGGCCTTTCTTGTAAACGTCGGCAAAGTTCACGGTGGCGGCGTCCTGGTTGATGCCGGAGACGGCGGGGGCGTCATAACTGACTTTTTCACCCTCACCGGCGCTGGCGATGCCGAAAAGAGTGTTGAACAGGGCGGTGAGCATAAGAAGACGTGTTTTCATCAGGTTACGAACAGGTTGGGTTATTCGACGGAGGCTTTGAGGCCGGGAACAGCAGCCGCGAGTTGTTTTACGCCAGCCTTGGTGGCCTTGGACTGCCAGAGATAGACATTTTTGAGGCTCTTGATCTTGGCGAGATGCTTCAAACCAGCGTCGGTGATTTCTGTGCCGTAAAGATTGAGGGTCCGAAGTTTTTTCAGGCCGCTGAGTGATTCCAGCCCGGCGTCGGTGATTTTGGTCTGGCGCAGGTCGAGCGAGATGAGGCGGGGAAGCTGGCCGAGGGTCTTCAAAGCGGCGTCGGTGAGGATGGTGCGGCCAAGATCGAGCTGAACGATGTTTTCCTTCAGCGGCAAGAGGGCGGCGACTTTTTCATCATCGCACTTGGAGACGCCCGTGAGGAAATCGACGCGCAGCAGCGGGCTTTCCACCTTCACGGGAGCGACCTGCGCCCCTGCGGCCTTGGCCTTGGCGAGCAGATCGTCGGAGAGTGGTTTCACTTCTTTTTCGAGAGCGGTGAAGAAGAGTTCGTGCTCACGCGGCTTGTGCGGCTTGGCCATCTCGGTAGCCGCACCAGCGGGCATGCCCTGGGCGCTGCCGAGCCAGCCGCCGAAGTCTGCGCCTTCCTCGATCCAGGTCTTGAGCAGTTTGATTTCCTCGGAAGTGAGATCGTCACCCTTTGGCGGCATGTGGCCGTCATCGTCCTTCGGCAGCATGACGACCTCGTAGAGACCGCTTTTGTCCGGGGCACCGGGCGTGAGAATGGGGCCATTCTCACTGCCTTTGACGATGGCCCAGGAGGCGTCGAGGCGGAGGCCGACCTTGGGCTCCTTTTTCTTGCCGTTCTCCTCATAGGGAGCCTTGTGGCAGTCGATGCACTTCTTGGTGAGGACCGGAAGCAGGTCTTTTTCAAAGTTCACCGCCGCACGGACGGAGCTAGCGGCAAGGCAGGCGATGACAAAAAACACGGAGCGGCACACAGAGATAGACATGAGATTGGTAGGGGTGGTAAAAGAAAGATCAGGGCGGGGCGCGTCACCGCCAAAAATGGGGCAGGGATAACGCTTGCCTCTCCGGCTTGTTACAGAGAAATAAAGACCGATCATCCTACTCACCATGAGCACTAACCCATCCTCCCAGGTCGAGGCCGACTCGCTTCTCCGCCGCAGCACGCTGGCCATTGTCATGGGCGGCGGGGCGGGCACTAGGCTCTTTCCGCTGACCCAGAACCGTGCGAAGCCGGCCGTGCCGCTGGCAGGCAAGTACCGCCTTGTCGATATTCCGATCAGCAACTGCATCAACTCCGGCCTGCGGCAGGTGTATGTGCTCACCCAGTTCAACAGCGCCTCGCTGAATCGCCATCTCTCGCGCACCTACCGCTTTGACCAGTTCACGCGTGGTTTTGTCGAGGTGCTTGCCGCGCAGCAGACGCCGGATGGCGAGCGCTGGTACCAGGGTACCGCCGATGCCGTGCGGCAAAACTTGCGCTACTTCCTCGAAGGCGGGCATGATTATTTCCTCATTCTCAGTGGCGACCAACTCTACCGCATGGACTTCCGCAAAGTCATGCGCCAGCACATCGCCAGTGAAGCGGACCTGACCATCGCCACGCTGCCGGTGAACGCCCGTGACGCCACCGGCTTCGGCATCATGCGCGCAGACACTGACAACCGCATCCACGAGTTCGTCGAGAAGCCGAAAGACCCTGCCGTGCTCAAAAATCTGCGCATGCCGGAAGAAACCCTGCGCAGCCTCGGCCTAGACACCTCCGAGCCGCAGTACCAGGCCTCCATGGGCATCTACATCTTCAACCGCAAGGTGCTGGAGGAATGCCTGGACAACACCCACAACGACTTCGGCAAGCACATCATCCCAACGGCGATCAAGGACCGCCGCGTCCATGCCTACAACTTCCACGGCTACTGGGAGGACATCGGTACCATCCGCAGCTTCTTCCAAGCGAACCTGGACCTCTGCAAACTGGTGCCGCAGTTCGACTTCTTTGACTCCACGGCACCCATTTTCTCCCACTCCCGTGCTCTGCCCGCCACGAAGATCAACGGTGGCACCATCCGCGAGGCCTTATTGGCCGATGGTTGCATCCTCACCGACGCGCACATCGAGACCGCCGTCATCGGCGTGCGTTCGCAAATCGAGGCTGGCACCACCATCCGCGACAGCATCATCATGGGCGCGGACTTCTACGCGGGGGCCGTTGGCACCGATCACAGCCGCCCGCCACCCGGCATCGGCCGGAATTGCCGCATCGAACGTGCGATCATCGACAAAAATGTCCACATTGGCGACAACGTCGTCATCACCCCGGAAGGCAAGCCCAGCGAAATGGATGCTGAGAACTACTACATCCGCGACGGCATCGTCTGCGTGCCCAAAGACGCGGTGATCCCGGCGGGGACGTGGATCTGAAACGGTACAGCATTTTCATGCTTCACAAAAACAGGTGGCTGCGCTACAAACGCCGCCATGAAGCACCCGACCTGTGTTTTTCTCGCCCTGTTGCTGACTCTGGCTCAAACGAGCGGACAGTCGTCTGAACTCCGTACTTTCACCAACGCCTCCGGCAAAGCCATCCAGGCAAGACTTGTCGGTGTGGAAGGCGTGAACGCGACCATCGAAATGGCGACAGGCCAGCGCTTCACGCTGGCGGTCACCCAGTTTTCCGCCGCCGACCAGGCCTACATCAAACAAGCCGCCGCCACCTTGGCCCCTGCGACTGCCGCTCCCGCGGCGGCCACAGCCTACAAGCCGGGTCCGAATGACCAACTGGAGCCTGCGGTGGTGAATGAATTCGGAGCGCATCCCTTCTCCGTGGCGATGTATGCCGAAAATGACAAGGTCACCGGTTTCTCGCTCGTCTTTGCCAACAAAGGCGATCTCTTCAGTGCCCGTGGCAGTGGTGAAATGCACTTTGATAAGGACACGCCGCCCGCCCAGGCCGCGATGATCGTCAAAAAGGCCATGGACAAAGATCTGGCCGCCATCTCGGCGACCCTGACCAAACAGCTTGGCGAACCGCTGAAAGAGCGCTTCGGAGAGAAAGCCGGACGCATGAACATGCAGCGTTGGGACTGGCGTGGGCACTCCATTCTGCTCGCCGAGGCTGAAGGCGAGTATGTGGGAATCCAGATCGTGACCAGTGCCTTTGCCGATGCCGGTGGCAAGGTGGCGAGCGTGGCCGACACCATCATCCGCTCCAGGGCGCTGGCGAATCTGGAGAAGCGAGAGGGTGGTGATGTCGTCATCGGTGACATCCCGATGGTGGATCAAGGCCCCAAAGGCTACTGCGCTCCCGCCACGGCCGAGCGCAGCATGCGTTACCTCGGCATCCCGGCGGATATGTACATCCTCGCCAACGCCGGGCAGACCGGCTTTGGCGGCGGAACCAACGTCGATATGATGCTCTCGGGCATGGCCGCACAGATTCGCAGCAAGCGCCGCTCGTTTGACTCCTGGGAGAGCGAACTGAAGATCAAAGAGATCGCCAAATACATCGACAAGGGGCTGCCGGTCATGTGGACCCTGTGCAGCACCAAAGGCTTCAACGACACGGCCAACAAGCGCACCAAAGAGCGCAAAACCGTGACCGACTGGGCCGCCTGGCGGGAGAAAGTCACTGCCGAGGCTGCGGCCAACTCCCTGCCCAAGGACAAGGACACCCGCCACATCGTTCTCATCATCGGCTACAACAAGGACACCAACGAGATGGCCTTCAGCGACAGTTGGGGAGACGATTTCAAGGAGCGCTGGATCACGCTCCAAGAGGCCGAGCAGGTTTCCGACGGGCGTTTTTATGTGGTGGGGTTTTGATCCGCCGGGTCAAGGCCTCAGCCCCACGCCTTTGTAACTGCGGTGCTCTAGCAAGGAGGGCCGCAGGCCTTTGACCTCGGGACGCATCAGATACGAATGTGTGTACCAATACACGGGCAGGATCGGGGCCTCGGTGAGGACGAGGGTTTCAGCCTCATTCAAGATTTGCAGACGTTTGGCGGCATCCCCCTCGCTAAATTGCCGTCGTGGGTCTGCCACATCGCCAGAAAGGTGGAAGGATCAAGATAGTCGCCCACCCAAGCGGCACGGCAGACCTGAAAGTCGAGTTTGCGCTGAGATTCGAGATACACACCCCAGTCTTGGTTCAACACACGGGCGGGAATGTTGAGGTGCTGCCTCCACATGGCCTGCACAGCTTCTGCCAGCGAGCGATGCGCCTCGCTGGTGTTGATGAGGATGTCGAACGTCGGAAACCCTTTGCCATCTGGGAAGCCTGCCTCGCTGAGAAGTTTGCGGGCCTCGTCAGGATTGAAGCGCATGACATCCGGCGTGTGATACTCGGCCAGCGTTCCCGGCGGTGTCAGGCCCGTGGCGGGTTTTTGCCCGGCACGGAGGATGTTGCGTGTGATGCTCTCCCGGTCGATGGCCAGTGCGAGCGCTCGGCGCACCTTGGGATCATCAAAGGGTTTCTTCGTGACGTTGCAGCGGTAGAAATAAACGCTGAGAAGCGGATCGCTGTGGAAGAAGGGCGCTTTGCTCTCGCGGTAACCGGGAATCTTCGAGAGTGGAGCCGTGAGCGTGACGTGGAGCTGGCCGTCGAGGAAAGCACGCTCCTCCGTGGTGTCGCTGACGATGGGCAGGAAGACGATGCCGTTGAGTTTCACGCTCGCGGCGTCCCAATAGTGCGGATTGCGGTCCACTTCGATGGTCTGGTTCACCCGCCAGCTCTTGAGCTTGAAGGGGCCGTTGCCGACCATGTTGGCGGGGCGCGTCCAGCGGGTGTTGCCACGGTCCTCCATTTTACCGTGCTTCTCGATGACATGCTTTGGCACGGGGAACCACGAGTAGTGCTTCAGCATGCTCGGCAGGTAGGGGGCGGGACCTTTGAGCGTGATTTGCAGCGTGTGGGTATCGAGCGCCTTCACGCCGACTTGTGAGAAGTCTGACAACTTGCCGGTGTGATACGCTTCGGCGTTCAGCATCGGGTAAAGCATGGCCGCGTAGTCGGCCCCGAGCTGGGGGGTGAGGAGGCGCTGGTAAGCGTAGAGGAAATCAGCGGTCGTCACCAGCGTGCCATCGCTCCACCGGCCATTCGGTTGAAGTTTGAAGGTCCAGGTGGTGAAATTTTCGTGTGTCCAGGACACGGCGGCACCTGGTCCGTCGCCATCAGGATTCTCTGGCAGCGGGGCGATGAGGCCCTCGAAGATGGCGTGGAAGATGTGATGCTCCGGCTGGCCGCTGGCGAGCTGTGGGTCCAACGTGGCAGGCTCGGAGCCGTTGCCGATGAGTAGGATGCCGTCGCGATTGGCTTCATCGACACGCGTGGGCCGGTGCGTGCGGTGATGATGAAACCACGCGATGCCGCCAAGAGCGGCGAGAAGAAAAGAAAAACGAACAATCCAGCGCATGGCATCGAGCATGCCATGCGATGCCAAACGTGGCAACAAAACGGCCCCGCCTTGCAATGGCGGAGCCGCGTGGGGTTTTCAAAACTCAGATTTTGGCGCTACTACCTGCCAAAACCAAAGCTGAAGCTGACGCCGCTGCGTGGGCGGCCGAAGGAGGGCTGGCAGTGGTTGAATCCAGGCTGAGGACCTCTGAAGCCGGGATTGAAGCCGTAGCCTGGACGTGGGGCATTGTAGCCCACGCGTGGAGTCTGGGTGACCCACTGGCCGACAGGGCGACCGCAGTGGTCATAACCGACAATCCGATAAACGGCGATGATGGGCGTGCCGCAGGAGCTGTAGCCGACAACGCGGGAGGCTCCATTCTGGCAGGTGTCGGCGGTGGCTGTGGAGGGGGCTGCAAAACCAAGAACAGCGGCTGCAGCGACAAGTGAGAAGATGGCTTTCATGAGTGTGAGTGGAATTTGTTTCCGCACCTTGTGACGAGGCCGCATCACGCCTATTCAGGCCATCCTGAAAATATTTTTCACGGCTACTGCTGCGACATCGACTTCGGATCGAACGCGTCGCGCAAACCATCGCCGAGCAAGTTGAGCGCAAGCAGTGTGGCGGAGAAGAAAACGCCGGGATACAGCAGCAGCCAAGGATAGGTCTCCATCGAGTTTGCGCCTTCACGAATCAACACGCCCCAGCTGGCATCTGGCGGCTGAATGCCAAGGCCGAGAAAGCTCAGCGCCGCCTCCAGCAACATCACGCCGGGCACGGTGAGGCTGGCGTAGATGATGACCGGTCCCGTCACATTCGGCAGCAGATGTTTCCACACGATGTGCCAAAAGCCTGCGCCGCTGGCACGTGCGGCGATGATGAATTCGAGATTCTTCAAGGCGAGCACCTGCCCGCGCACCACCCGCGCCATCGTGAGCCATTCCACCGCGCCAATCGCCACGAAGATGAGCCAGAACTCACGCCCGACGATGACCATGAGCAGGATGACGAAGTTGATGAAAGGAAACGCATACAGGATGTCCACGATGCGCATCATGGCAGAGTCGATGCGACCACCCGCGAGGCCGGAGATCATGCCGTAAAACACACCCATGATCGACGCGACCGCCGTAGCCAGCAAACCAACCTCCAGCGACACACGGCCGCCATGCAGGATGCGCGTGAGCATGTCCCGCCCGAGCGGATCGGTGCCCAGCCAGTGCGCGATGCTTGGATTCGTGGCCTTGAGCTCGAGATTCTGCTCCGACTGGTCATAAGGTGAAAGTTCAGGGCCGATACCGCATAAAACCACGAGCACGACGAGAAACCAAAACGCCCACGCGTTCAACCGCTGCCGCATGAGCCGCTGCCACGCGGCCCGCAGCGGGGAAAGGCTCTGTGCGGGCGTGCTGCTCATGCTTGGAGCCGGATGCGTGGGTTTAGAACAGCCTGAAGGATGTCCACGAGGAGATTGAAGCCGACGATGAGCGCCGCGTAGAAGGTGGAGATGGCAATCGTGAGCTGATGATCACCATTCGTCGCCGCCGCGATGAAAAACTGGCCAAGACCGGGCAATTGGAAGATCGTTTCCACGATGAACGAGCCGGTGAGCAGCCCCGCTGCCGCCGGACCGAGGTAATTGAGCACCGGCAGGCTGGCGAGCTTCATGGCATGCAAAAAGACGACCGAAGTTTCACTCGATCCTTTTGCCCGGGCCGTGCGGATGAACTCCTGCGCCAGCGTCTCGCGCAAACTGCCACGGGTGAGCCGTGCGATGTAAGCACTGTAGATGATGCCAAGCGTGAGCGCAGGCAGCACCCAGTCGGACGAGTCAAACCAACCGGCGACATTGAACCAGCGCAGCTTTAGGCCAAACAGCATCGCAATCAGCGGACCCAGCACCATGCTGGGCGTGCAAATGCCAAGCGTTGCCGCGAACGTGCTGGCACGATCTTCCAGCGTGTTTGGCCGCAGCGCGGCGAGCGCTCCCAGCGGCACGCCGATGGCCAGCGCGATGAGCAAAGCCGCCACACCCACCGCCGCAGACACTGGAAACCCAGAAGCAATGATCTCATCCACCCCACGGCCTTTGTAGTGATACGAGTCCGGCAGATCCAGTGTGGCATAATGCTTGAGCTGAAGGCCGAGCTGCACGAGCCACGGCTTGTTCAGGCCGTAATACTCTTCCTGCGCTTTACGCGCCTCCTCGGTGACGTTGCGCTCGTTTCTCACCGCGCCACCCGGAACCAGTTTCGATAGCGTGAACGTGATCGTGATCACCGCGAAGATCACGACGAGCCCTTGGATGATGCGGCTGACCAGGAAGCGGATCATTTCGACTGCTCGTAAAGATCGCTGATGTCAGCGGCGGCAAGTTCGATGAGGTAGGTCGCAATCTTCGCGCCGAGCGCCTCGAAGTAGCGTTTCCCTTTCTCGGCGGTGCTGTGCTGGGGATCACCGCTACCAGTGTCGTTCGTGGCCTTCGTCCAGGCACGCTGCGCCCAGGCCCATTTTTCGTGGATGGCTTTCAGCTTCCAGCGGTTGTCAGTGCCGACTCCCCATTCGGACTTCGGCAGCACCAGATGGGGATGCAGATGCATGATCAAACTGGTTTCGCGCTCATCCGCATGATCCCCAACGATGTCGAAGATGTCGTCGCCTTTCACGGCATTGAACCACGAGACGGTGGAGAGAAACATCTTCGGGTGCCGGGCTTGCAGCTCACGCAGCATCTGGCGGAAGTCGTTGCCGCCGTGGCCGTTCATGATGACGAATTTCATCACACCGACGCCGTCAAGGCTGGAGATGATGTCTTCCAGCACCCTCATTTGCGTGGTGGGATTCATGTTGATGCAGAACGGCACATCAAGCTGACCGGTCTGCACGCCAAAGGGCATGTTCGGCAGGATGCCGACCTTCGCGCCCGCTTCCCAGGCGATGCGGCCCGCCTCGGCGGCGATGGCGTCGTTTTGCAGCGAGTCGGTGGCGTAAGGCAGGTGCCAGTTGTGCGCCTCCGTGGCTCCCCACGGCAGCATAGCGACCTCATAGCGCGTGGCTTTGACGTGCTTCCAATTTGTTTCGGCGATGATCCAGGGTCTAGGACTCATGGGATGAGGCTATCGAGGCAAAGGGTTGATGCAACGTTCGACAACAGGGTCCGAAAGACGGAGCCGGTGTTGCAATTCACCGCCGCGCCGGAATGGTGGCAAGTCATGTTTGAGTCACGCACCGAGCCGCTCGCCCCACGCCACATCTTTTTGCGGCGTGCGATGAAGTATTTCGGCCTGGCATTTGTCGTGATCGGAGTGGCGCTTGCCATTGGCGTGCTTGGGTATCATTTCATCGCTGAATTTAGCTGGATCGATAGTTTGCTGAACGCCTCGATGATTCTAGGCGGCATGGGGCCGGTGGGAGATCTGCCATCGGATGAGGCGAAGCTGTTTGCCTCGTTTTACGCCTTGTTCAGCGGGCTGGTGTTCATCTCCGTGATGGGCATCGTCCTGGCACCCGCAGCGCATCGGGCGCTGCATCTGTTTCACCTGGATGAGGAGGATCAAAAATCATGAGCAACCAACGCGTCGTCATCCTCGGAGCCAGTGACAATCCACAACGCTACAGCCATCGCGCTCTGCGGGTGCTGCTGAACACGGGGCCGTTTTGAACAGGCTCGTCAGAAGGCGGTCAATGAACATCGTCGCCATGCTGGAAATCCAAAAAACTCGAATCCATGAGCGCAGCCTTCTCCGGGCGAAGGGTGCGACTGAGTCTGAGATCGCCCAGGCTCAAAATCAGCCCTTCAAGCCCGCTTTTGTGAACGGCCAGCGCAGGAGGCGCGAGGCAGAGCCTGCGGACGGACTGCCGGCTTGGCAGTTCGCGTTTCGTCGCCAGGGCTGAGCAGCGGTCTTGCCCGACTGACACGACCTGCTAGCTTCGTGGCACACCACGCATGCCCGCGAACCGCTTCTACTCCTCCTTTGACTTCGAGAAACTCGACAAACGCCCTTCCCCGGAGGGCGAGTATCGCAATCCGTTTCAAATCGACCGAGATCGCATCATCCACAGCAGCGCGTTTCGGCGGCTGCAAAGCAAGACGCAGGTGTTTTTGTCCGGCGAGTATGATTTCTACCGCACGCGGCTCACGCACAGCATCGAGGTGGCTCAAATCGGCCGCAGCATTTGCGCCTGGCTCACGCAGCAGTGCGAGGTGCTGGGGGACGACTGCTTCATCGACCCTGACCTCGTCGAAAGCATCTGCCTGAGCCACGATCTGGGCCATCCGCCCTTCGGACATGCGGGGGAGCGGACGCTGCACACGCTGATGGAGCCTTACGGCGGCTTTGAGGGCAATGCGCAGACGCTGCGCATCCTGACGCAGACGCTTTTCAGCGAAGGACGTGTCGGCATGAACCCCTCCCGAGCGCTCTTGGACGGCGTGCTGAAATACAAGACCCTCTTTGCCGAAAAGCCTGCACACAAGGCCAACCATTACCTCTACAACGATCAGGAGCGCTGGCTCGACTTCACCATGGGGGGTCAGGCCTTCCCCATCGAGCTCACGCCCGGCAAGGAGCGCAATGGCTTCAAGAGCATCGAATGTCAGATCATGGACTGGGCGGATGACACGGCTTATTCGCTCAATGACTTGGCCGATGGCATCCACGCCGGCTTCATCAATGAAAGCCGGGTCTCACGCTGGGCAGCAGATCAGACGCTCAGCGGCGATGACGTCACAGATCTGGAGTTCCTCTGCAAAGCGATGCGCGATGGCCGTGTCGAAGGACGGCTGAACCGCCTCATCGGCGAGTGCATTCGTGCCACGAAGCTGGTCCCCACGGCGAATTTTCTCAGCCAAAGCACGCGCAGGCACCAGTTCACGCTGGAGATCGATCCCGGCCAGCGCCGCCGGGCGGATTTGCACAAAAAGATCGCGCTCGACCTCGTCTTCCTCAGCCCGCAGCTCCAGCAGCTCGATCACAAAGCCGACTTCATCCTCAAACGCGTGTTCGAGGTGCTACACGAGCGCTACATCGAGTCCGTGCGGCCCAAAGGCCTGCACCTCGTGCCCGCCAGCATCGAAAAGCAGATCCAAACCGCCGAATCCGCCAGCGAACGCGCCCGCCTTGTCTGCGACTGGATCGCGAACATGACGGACCACTTCGCCTTCCGCACCTACCGCCGCCTCTTCGACGCCGACTTCGGCTCGATCACGGATTTCGTGTGAGACTCTCCTTCTAAATCCGCTTTGCGTGAGCCCGGATGAACTTTCTGCGCCAGCCCTCGTCTGAAGCCCGGATGACAAGACTTGCCCTCATCGCGATCCTACTGGCCTGGACATGCCCCGCCCGGGCGGAGCAATGCCTCGTCCTCGGGGATAGCCTCACCAAGGAGTATGAGGTGGAGTTCCCCGCGCTGTTTCCCTCCACCCCCGCCGCCTGGCAGGCCCGAAACTGGATCGAGATCCTGCACCAGCACCGCACCGACTGGTTCGACACCGGCACCTTCGATGCATGGGCGGACATCCGCGCCACCGGCCACGCCCACAACTGGGCGGTGCCCGGTGCCACGACGGGCGAGCTGAAAAGCCACCTCACCAATTTCGTGAACCAGATTTGGTGGGTGAACTCGCTCAAGAACCACATCCGTTTCGATGTGGAGCGCGTCGTCATCTTCGCCGGCGGCAATGATGCGGACAGCTACTACGCGAACCTCTACAACGGCTTCGTCGGCCCCGAGGTCACGAATTCGACACTGAGCAACCTGCAATGGCTGGTGGGCTGGGTGCGGGCGTTGAAGCCCTCCATGCCCATCGTGCTCGTCAGCGTGCCGCATGTCGGCTGCACGCCGAAAGTGCAGCAGGGCTATCCGACGGATGCGCTGAAGACAGGGCGCGTCACCGCCGCGATGGACGCACTGAATACCAGCCTCGCCGCCTGGGCGCAGACGCAGGGCATCGGCTTCGTGCCGGGCGTGTATGCCATGACAAAAGCGCTCATCACCGATCCGTTCCGTCTCCACGGCATCGACTTTTACCGCGTAGCGGATGCCCATGCACAGCCGCGCTATGTCTTCAGCGGCGATGGCTTCCACCCCAGCACCTGTGCGCATGCGAAGATCGCCCAAATGGTCGTGCAAACCTTCAACACCACCTACCCGGCCACGCCGATTCTGCCGCTGGATGATGATTACCTCACCACGACTGTCCTCGGTCTTGATCCGAATCTGCCGTTCACCGAATGGATGGCCGCGCAAGGCCTCAGCGGCCCCTTCACGGACGATTCAAACAGCAATGGCGTGCCGAATCTGATCGAGTTTGCCCTCGACCAGCCCGCCCTGCCCCAGCCGGTCATGCAAAGCGGTGCACTGAGCCTCACTTACCGACCACGGACTGTTTTCTCCGAATGGGGCACGCTCAAGGTTCAATCCTCCACCAACCTCCGCGACTGGACCGACGTGCCCGAGAACCAGATCACGACGAATCCGGATGGCACTCGCACCGTGAGCACCGCGGCGGCGGAGAAGGCGTTTTTGAGGTTTCGCGTCACGCCGTAGGACGTGACACGGAGATTCAGAGAACGAGTTGGAAAACTCGTTCTACGTCAAACCAGCGCCGCGATGCGGCGGCAGACTTCTTCCACATTCGCGCGGCTGTTGAAGGCGCTGATGCGGAAGTAGCCTTCGCCGGCGCTGCCGAAGCCGCTGCCGGGCGTGATGACGACGTTCGCCTCGTTGAGCATCTTGTCGAACATCTGCCAGCTGGTGAGGCCGCCAGGGCAGCCGACCCAGACGTAGGGGGCATTCACGCCGCCAAAAACGGTGAGCCCAGCCTTCTTGCAGGCCTCGACCAGCAGCGCGGCATTGCCCATGTAGTGCTCGATGAGCGCCTTGACCTGCGCCTTGCCTTCGGGGCTGTAAATGGCCTCGGCACCGCGTTGAACGATGTAGCTCGTGCCGTTGAATTTCGTGCTGTGACGACGGCTCCAGAGCGGATGGATGGCCTGCTTGCCACCGGCCTTCGTTTTGCCCATCAGACCCTTCGGAATGACGACGATGGCCCGGATCGCGGATGAAGGCCTCGTAAGCCGCGTCGTAAAGGAGCGTGGTGCCGTTGGCGAGGGCGTATTTTACCCAGGCTTCGAGCTGGGCGCGTGTGGCGACGGCACCCGTCGGGTTGTTCGGGTAGCAGAGGTAGGCCAGATCGACCGGCTCGGAGGGAATGTCGGCCACGAAACCATTCTCGGGCGTGCATTTGAGATAGTGCAGACCGGCGTAAGCGCCGCTTTCGTCGGCATCGCCCGTGTTGCCAGCCATGACGTTTGTATCGACATAGACGGGATACACAGGATCGGTGATGGCGATCTTGTTCCCCACGCCGAAGATGTCGAGGATGTTGCCGGTATCGCACTTGCTGCCGTCGGAGATGAAGATCTCATCCGCCTCGATGTTCAGCCCACGTGATTTGAAGTCATTCTCCGCGATGGCGTTGCGCAGGAAGTCGTAACCCTGCTCTGGGCCGTAACCCCGGAAGCTGGAGCGATCGCCCAGCTCATCGACGGCCTTGTGCATCGCCGCACGCACGGCCTCGGGCAGCGCCTCCGTCACATCGCCGATGCCACAGCGGATCAGACGCTTCGCGGCGTCGGCGTTCGCCTCCGTGAAGGCTTTCACGCGGCGGGCGATTTCAGGGAAGAGGTAACCGGCTTTGAGCTTGTTGTAGTTTTCGTTGATGTAGGCCATGGCTTTGGAAAAAGGGCTCGCAGTGTGGCGCGAAGAAGCGGGGATGCAAGAGAGCCAAGCGATGAGAAGAGGCTCAAAAATGCCCCCGCCACTCTTACATTTGAGAAATGGGAGGCCGAAACATTCACCGCTTCACCCGAGGACAGGCAGGAATAAAGTGACTCCCTGATCCAAATCCCAGCCACGCGGCGTTCCGGTGCTCTGAGGCAACTCGAGGTGCCCAGCGCCGCCTCTCCCAAACACTTCCCCGGTCCCTCACAGGCCTTGAACGACCTTCCAAACGTTTCCCCGGCCACTCACAGGCCTTGAGCAACCTTCCAAACGTTTCCCCGGTCACTCACAGGCCTTGAACGACCTCCCAAACGGTTTCCCGGTCACTCACAGGGCTTGAGCGACCTCCCAAACGTTTCCCCGGCCACTCACAGGCCTTGAACGACCTTCCAAACGGTTTCCCGGCCAGTCAGTGCCGGAGAGCGGTTGAACAACAAATGGATCGACGATTCCTGATTTTAGGAGCGATATTCGTAAGGTTTTCTAAATTTACACTGACATTTGTTCTCATTTTTACTTGCCTCAATCCCGCATCGACTGATTGATTGGCCGAATCCCACTCAATTACTCCTCAATGGCACACTGAAGCTTCGCATTTTTGACTCTGGCGTGCGCTTGAACTCACCCAACGGACACTCGACCACCATGAGAGCGCTGACCTCCTTCTTTGAAAATCCCTTCGACGACCGGAACATCAGCATGGCCGAACTCGTCGCCTTCACTACCGATCACTTGCAGCGCCTGAGCGCGAACAACCCTGGTGGCGAACTCACCGCACGCATCGCCGCCGCCACCAGCTCCCTCGCCATCGTGGAGGACTGCGTCACTTCCGATCAAAGCCGCCTGGGCTCTCGCAGAGCTCGTAAGCTTGCCAAAGACCACATGCGGGAGGCAATCCCGGTCGAGGTGAAGCGCATTGAGGCCGGCTTCATCGCCGCTTTCGGCGCGGACTCGCCCATGCTGCTTGAAGCCCTGCCGCAGGGCCGCACGATCTTTCAAACCTGCCGCGATGATCAGGTGGAGGTGCATCTGCAAACCCTGCTTGCTGCCGCCACCACGCATCAGGCCAGTCTGGTCCCCACCACGCTCACGCAGGCCACGAATCTGAAAAACAACTGGGTCACCATTTATCAGGCCAGCGAGGTCTCGACTGGCAGCAAGACCAACACGCAGGAGGGTAAGAAACTGGCCCGCGAGAACCTGCAATTGATGCTCTTCCTCAACCTCCTCAAGCTCGCCGAAATGTTCCCCCGCCAGCCGGAGAAGCTGACACTCTACATGATGCAGCACCTGCTGGAGAATCCTGAGTCACCTGCGAAGCCAGAGCCGCCGCCAACGCCCGGACCGTAAGGCAACAAAACTGTGTGCGAATCAGATTCGCCCACAATTGATTGTGGCTAAACAACGTTCGCCCAAGCACCAAAGTCACCCGCCTAATGATAACCGAGCCAGCATCCTCAACACCCGCTAACACTCCCAGAAGCAAATGGCTCGCGGCCTTGCTCTACGGCTTTCCGATGGGGGTGGTGTTCTCCGTCCAGAGTGGCCATTGGATTCTGGGCATGAGCGGAGGCTTGCTAGCAGGGGTGATTTTCGGAG
>JAJTDU010000283.1 GCA_021298725.1 Verrucomicrobiaceae bacterium
ATCTCATGGCTGCCGACCCTGAGCAGCGCCCGCGCAAGGCGGCAGCGGCGCGTGAGTTGTTTGAGCGGCGCGAGGCTCCCGCCCTCCCCGAACTGCCACCCCGCGCGGAAAGCCCGCTTGCGCCGGAAGTCTCCAGCACGCCCCCGGTAAGCCTCAGCGCACATCCCGTTTCAGCCCCGGTCATACTACCGGCCACGCAGCCAGGCGCGCGTCACGTCACCTCAAGCACGATTCCCATTCCCACCGGGCCCCATGTCGCCGCGCCACGACAAAACAAACCTGCGCCAGCTCAACGCAAAACCTACGCCGCACCACGCAAGCCCCCCACGGCGAAGAAATCCAACCATAAGAAATCCATGATCGTCGCCGCAGCAGCAGTTTTGTTGATGCTGGGGGTCTTCATTCTGCCGCGCTGCGGGAAACAGCCGGAGCCAGTGAAAGGCAAGCTGGTTCAGAAGCAAAAATAACGAGCTGAGGGGAGATCAAGACTCCTCACGTCGTTTGCGCATGATCTGGCGAATGCCTTTGCGCAGTGTTTGCACGTTAAAATTCACCAGCAGCCCGGTTGGCAACTTGCTGAGCTTGAACACGGACTCGAACTGCTGCTCCTCCAACTTCGTGACCGCTTCCTGCGCCCGGACTTGCAGCAGCAAGACGCCGTTCACGACAAAATCGAGCCATATGGCGGTTTTCACCCGTTTGCCGCGATAATCGAATTCCAGCGGCACCTGACGCGCGAGATCAAACTCCAGCTCACGCAGCTCAAGCGCCAGACATTCCTCATAAGCGTCACGCGTCAGTCCTGGGCCAAGAGTGCGGTGTACGTTCATGCACGCGCCGATCACCAGATGTGGCAGATCAGCATCGTTCACGGCGCGGCGGCAGGCTGGAGGGTTTCCTCGCCCAGGATGCCGTAGATTTCTTGCGTGGTGCTTTGTTGATGCGTGGACAGCCAGCGGTCCAAGGCGGCGGCGAGACGTGCCTTGACCTCGGGATACTGCTTTTTGATGTCCTTTTCGCAGTGCGGATCATCGCGCAGGTCAAACAGGCGCTCGATGGAATGCCGCATGCCCGGTGTGCGCACATATTTGAAGCGCTCCGTGCGCACGCAGTGCTCTTTCGTTTTCAAAATCGCATCTTGGAACTTGTCCTTGAGCACAAAGTGGAAGTCGAAGTCGGGATCAATGAATGTCGTCTCATCCATCGGCGGAATGAACAAGGGCTCTTCGCCAGGAATTTTGCGCCGGAAGAACAGGTAGCTCGTCTCACCAAAATAGGCCAGATCGAGGCTCTTTTTCTCACCACGGATCAACGGCACTAGGCTGGCCCCCTCGAAACGTGATTCCGGCGGCGCTTTGACCAGATCCAGCAGCGTCGGCGCGAAGTCGATCGTGCGTGTGATGTGCGTGTGCTTCTGCGGCTTTTCCAGGCCGGGAATGTGCAAGATGGCCGGCACATGATTCGCCTGATCTCCGCCGTTGAAGGTGGTGCCGTGGCCGAAGGTGGAGTTCGGCTCGAACAGATCGTCACCGTGGTCACCGGTGATGAGGATGATGGTGTCGTCCATCAGGCCCAAACGCTCCAGTTCCTTCACCACCCGGCCCACGGAGTCGTCAAACATGCGCGTGCAGCCGTCGTAGAGCGCGGTGATCTGCGCCACCTCCTCCGGTGGCAGCTTGCTCCACTTGTCATTAATGTCCGTGTTGCCGATGAACTCGTCCACATTCAGCGCCAGTTCGTGTTTGTGCGGGCCGTCATACTTCGGGTCCGTCCACAGCTTCGCGTAATGAGTTGGCGTCTTGTAGGGCAGATGCGTGCAGGAATAATAGCCGAGCATCAGGAAGGGCTGACCATCATCCGCACGTTGCTGGAGACGGTCGATCACTTGGTCCGTCACCACTTCGGGCGTCATGTAATTCGCAAAGGACTTCAGCTTCGGGAACAGGCTGTGACCGACACGATTGTCGAAAAACAGCGGCAGAATCTGGTGATGCAGAAAGACCACTTCGCTCAGGTAAACGCGGAAGTTATCGAAGTCGGAGACGATGATGTCCTTGAAGCCCATCGGCAGCTCATTGAATCCACATGCGCACCAGTCGCCGATTACCGCCGTGTCATAGCCGAGCTTCAGCAAGGCACCGCCAAGTGAAGGCGCTTCACGGTTCGCAGTATCCACCATCGCTCGGTTCGGGAACATGTGCCGCACCCCATGCGTGTGCGGATACTGCGAGGAGAACATCGACGTGAGCGACTCCAGCGTGGAGGCAATCGGTGTCAGACAGCGCTGGAAATTCACCCCTTGCGCTGCGATGCGGTCGATGTTCGGCGACGTCAGGCGGTGGTAGCCATTGCAGGATAAATGATCCGCCCGCAGCGAATCGGAGCCGAGGATGAGAATGTTTTTCGGCCGCTTTTTGTTCCCCGCCAGCAGCGCATCATCCTCTGGCAGGCGATTGATGCCATAACCGCTCACCGCCAGCAGCCCTAGACCGCCGAGAACAGCCGCAAAGCTAAACAACATAGGTCGAGCCGCGCGGACGAAGAATTTGCGCACGAAGAATTTCCTCAGCTCAAACAAGTAAAAGCCCGCCGCTGCCATCATTGCCGTGATCGGAAACACCTGAGTGATCAAACCGTGCACCGCAGTCTGGACTCCGGTGCCGCAGAACTGCCCAATCGCGTCATACCAACCCAGAAGGTAGCTGTAATCGCCAAAATACGGCTTCTCGAGCATCAGCTTGAAGATGAAGAATCCGTACAGCAGTCCCGCAAAAAGCAGCGTGCGCCATACGATGCCCCAGCGTGCAAAGGAGCGCGCCTTGCCCCACAGACGTACCAACGGATAAATCAGCGTCACATAGCCCACGGCCACGAGAAGGTAGCCCTTCAGCACCACCAGATTGCTCCAAACCAGGTACCACCAGTGATGCTCCAGCGCGATCTCTGAGAAGCGGTTGTTAAAGCCATACGAGTTCCCCGCAAAGCTCAACAGCGCAGCAAGATACCAAGCCGCCAGCGTGCCAAACACCGTCATCGCGACGAGTTTGAGAATCTGACGGCGTTTGAACGGCGGATGGGGTGTCATGGGAGACTTTTGGAGCACTGGGTTAACCTATAACGCGAGTGCGCCCACCTCTCAAGCACTCACTCCTCTGGCACCTCGCCCGCCTTGCTGCTCAAGGAGTTCGTCTTAACGTAATCGCCGGCCCGTCTGTGAGGTCGGCCCACGCACGCACGTTCCGCATGCAGCCTGAACATAAGCTCAGCCGCGCCGGCCCCAAAAACGATTCAGCAAAGCCAACACGAGCACCACGACCGCCCCCGACAGCAACATCGACCATTGATCACTCCTCACCGACTCCGATTTCGTTTCGTCACCGATCTTCACTGTCTGCGGCAACAAATCCACGATCTCGCTCAGTTCCGGCAGTTTTTGGCCTGGCATCGCCTGATCCTTGACCATCTTTTTCCAATCCACCGCCATCACCAAATCCACACCCGGGTTCTGCTCCTTCACCTGACATGAGCATGAGCCGATGAGGAACTGCGCTGCACGATCCACCGTCTCCACCTTGATCCCTTTGCCAACAAGGGCATAAAGCACCCTGCCCTGGCCAAAAATTGGAAACACAATCGGTTCGTTCAATCCGCGTAGATCGGGCTCGCTCGCCAGCAGCATCGCAATGAACGCGACTTCTGCAGCATCATCCCGTTTCACTCGAAGCGTCGAAAAAGCGAGTCGCAAACCATCGCCCGGGACCGACAGGAGGCCATTTTTGACATCCTGCTGATCAAGCTTCGGCAGTTCCATCACTCCGGCGAGGTATTCGAGTCGTTCATCGAGAAATTTGGACGCCTCATCATCTTTGATCTTGTCGCCGGACTCCAGCAGCACCCACACCGCGCTCTCACCAGCGCCGAAACGTCCGGCGATCTGCTGACGCGCCGGAGAATCCACCAACAACTTCACATTCGCGTCATTGTAGTCCGCCGACCAAATCACCTCCTCGTTGCGCATGATAGCAGGATGCCGCAGCTCGATTTTTGGCGCGTCCACTCTCATCACATGGAACTTTCCTTCCACCTTCGCCTCATACGGCACCGTCACACGATACGCATCCGCCTCCCAATGCTCCAAAGCATACCGAAACACCGGCACCGAGCATGCACTGGCACAAGTGGTAGCGAACAAGAAGACAACGGCGAAGCGGAGCGGCATGGAAGGAGACAATACGCAGCACTTTCGATGAATTCACCGCCATGTGCAGGCCTTGGCCTTTGGCGCTCGATTATCCGCGCCGATCAAAACCTGAGCACCATCAATCTGCCTCGGGCCGAGGATCACGCGAAAGCAGAGCGCGCATGCCTTCCTTGGGCGACTTGCCCTCATGCACCAAGGCGTAAATCTCATCCAGTAGCGGCATGCGCACACCACGCGTTTTGGCGGCGCGATGGAGGCTGGCGGTGTTGGGCACGCCTTCCGCCACCATGCGAGTGCTGGCGATGATTTCAGCCAGTGGTTTGCCCTGGCCGAGCATGAGGCCGACGCGATGATTGCGACTGTGAGCGGAGTAGCACGTCGCCATCAGATCACCGACACCGCTGAGTCCGTAAAAGGTCTCGACCCGACCGCCTTCAGCGACGCCGAGACGCACCATTTCAGCAAGAGCGCGAGTGACGAGCGCGGCGATGGCGTTGTCGCCGAGCTGCAAACCGAGCGCGATACCGGCGGCGATGGCGTAGGGGTTCTTCATCGCGCCCGCCCATTCGGCACCCGCGATG